>JBCAXI010000353.1:0-3227 GCA_038534175.1 Planctomycetota bacterium
CTCTTCCGCGGTGCCCTTGCGCGGTCGGGCGACGAGCGCGACGCCTGGCTCAACGAGCAGTGCGGCGACGACGCCGAGCTTCTCGCCGAGGTGCGCGTGCTGCTGGAGACCGACGAGTCTTCCGAAGATTTCCTCGAGACCCCCGCACTCGGCGCCAACTTCGACGTGGGAACCGCGTCGACGACCATGCCCGAGCGGATCGGCCCGTACAAGGTGCTGCGCGTGCTGGGCGAGGGCGGCATGGGCGTCGTCTATGAGGCCGAGCAGGCCGAGCCCAAGCGCCGTGTCGCGATCAAGCTCGTCCGCGGCGGCATCGGTGATGACGAGGTCCTGCGACGATTTCGATACGAGGCCGAGCTGCTCGGACGACTGAGGGATCCGCGCATCGCGCAGATCTTCGAGGCGGGCACGGACGAGCTTGGACGCCCCTACTTCGCGATGGAGCTCGTCGACGGCAAGCCGCTGACGGGCTCTGGAGAGCTCGACGTGCGCGCCCGCTGCCAGTTGATGGCTGAGATCGCCGACGCGGTGCACCACGCCCACCAGCGCGGCGTCATCCACCGCGACCTCAAGCCGGGCAATGTCATCGTCCAGAAGGACGGCACGCCCAAGGTGCTCGACTTCGGCGTCGCCCGCGCGAGCGACCGCGACACGCGCAAGACCTTGTTCACGTCGGCGGGCCAGATCATCGGCACGCCCGCGTACATGAGCCCCGAGCAGGCGTCGGGCGACCCGGACCGCGTGGACGTGCGCACGGACGTGTACGCGCTGGGCGCGATGGCGTTCGAGCTGCTCGGCGGCAAGCCGCCGATCGATGTCGAGGGGATGGCGCCGCTGGAGGCGGTGACGGCCGTGCGCGAGCGCGAGCCGGCGAAGCTGTCGTCGATCCTCCGCGAGGCGCGGGGCGATCTTGACACCATCGTCAATAAGGCGCTCGCGAAAGAGCCAGACCGGCGCTACACGAGCGCCGCCGAGTTGGCGGCGGACCTGCGCCGGTACCTGAACGACGAGCCCGTGATCGCCCGCCCGACGACGATCGGATACCAGCTCACCAAGTTCGCAAGGCGTAATCGCGCGCTGGTCGGCGCCTCGGCGTTGGCGTTGGTGGCGTTGGTCGCCGCGACCATCGTGAGCGTGGCGTTCGCCGTGCAAGCCGAGCGGGCACGAGACGCCGAGCAAGCGGCGCGTGCGCAGGCGGAGCAGGACCGGGATACCGCGGTCGGGGCCCGCGAGGCCGAGCAGGAGCAGCGCGAGCTAGCCGAGGAACGCTTCAACGACGTGAGACAACTCGCACGCACGCTGATCTTCGACATCGAGCGGCGGCTTCGCGACGTCCCGGGAGCCACGTCAGCACGCGAACGCCTGATCTCGGTGGGCGTGAGATATCTGGATGCGCTGTCGCGATCCGACGAGGCGGACGCCGACCTGCTTGCCGAAGTGGCCGAGGGATACGTTCGGATCCACGACGTGCAGGGCGGCTCGACGGGCTCGAGCCTGGGCGACACCGAGGCGGCGATGGCGAGCCTTGAGAAATCGAAGGCGATTCGTCGGCGCCTGCTCGAGCAGGACCCCAGCTCCGAACGCGACCGCATCTGGCTGAGCGTGACGCTGAAGTTTGAAACCGAGCTGCTCCAGACCCTTGGACGTAATGACGAGGGGCTCGAGAGGCTCGAGGAGGCCGAGTCGCTCGCGCGCGCGATGCTCGAGGACAACCCGCAGAACACCGGCGCGATGCGAGACCTCATGCTCACGACCGGGCTCCGCGGCGACGTGCTGCTCCAGATCGGACGCAACGACGCGGGGCTCGAGGCGTTGCTGTCGGCGGTCGAGCAGGCGGCCCGGCTCGCGGAGATGAGCCCAACGCCTCGCCCGCTGCGCGATCTGGCGGTGGCACAGACCGACGCGGGGCGTGCGCTCGGCCGGCTCGGACGCGACGACGAGGCGTTGGCGATGTTCGAGGCAAGCTACGAGACACGGCGGCGCGCGCTCGAGACGAACCCCGACAGCGCGCGGGCGCGGCGCGACGTGATCATCGTTGCCGAACGCACGGGCGATCTGGAGATGGGGCGTGGTCGGCACGCCGAGGCGCTCGAGTGGTATGAGCGAGCGCAGGCGCTGGCCGAGCGTGCGCTCAGCGAGGACCCCGAGGACCGTCTCGCCGCCTACACCGTCACGGTCATGCTTGAGAGCGTGACCGATGTGCTGATCGAGCTTGGGCGACTCGACGAGGCGATGGCGGCGGCGGAACGCAACGTGCGCATGCGCCGCGTGCTGACCGAATTGGATCCGGGCAATCTGCGCTGGCTGATCGCGGTGGGCGTCGCGGTGGAGCGGAGCGGGCGGGTGCATGAGGCGGCGGAACGCAACGCGGAGGCCGCGACCGCGTTCGAGGAGGCGTATGAGGTCGCCGGGCGGGTGATCGAGTCCGATCCTGGTGCGTCTCTGGCGTACCACTCGCGCGTGTACGTGTCTCATCGCCTGGGTGCACTGGCCATGAAGAGCGCGGATCGCGTCCGCGCGATTGAGTGGATCGATCGGGCGTTGGCAACGCTCGACGAGATGGAGGCCCGCTCGATGCAGGCGATGCCGGCGCTGGTGTCACGCGAGACGCTCGCGGCGCAGCGGGCCCAGGCGTCGGACCTCTGAGATCCGTTCTCGACGGGATTCGGCCCTCGGCCGACGGCTGCGGTACCTTCTCTCCCCATGACCGATGCCAGACCCGACGAGCCAGGCAAGTTTTATCTGGGACGCGAGCAAGATCTCGACGGCGCCGAGCGCGGCGAGCAGGTGCTGTACGCCTCGCGCGATCTGACGACGCACGCCGTCTGTGTGGGCATGACGGGCAGCGGCAAGACCGGCCTGTGCGTCGGGCTCCTCGAGGAGGCCGGACTTGATGGCATCCCGGCGCTCGTGATCGATCCGAAGGGCGACATTCCCAATCTGCTGCTGACGTTTCCCGAGTTGCGGCCGAAGGACTTCGAGCCGTGGGTGGACGCGGGTGAGGCCGACCGCAAGGGAATGTCGGTCGAGGACTTCGCGGCGAACCGCGCGGACCTGTGGAAGAACGGGCTGGCGGACTGGGGCGTGGACGGCGAGCGCATCGCGCGGTTCCGCGAGAAGGTTGACCTAACCATCTATACGCCGGGCAGCTCGGCGGGCGTTGGGCTGTCGCCGCTGCGGTCGTTCGAGGCCCCGGAGCCGGCGATCCGCGACGACCACGAGGCGTT
>JBCAXI010000354.1:0-3217 GCA_038534175.1 Planctomycetota bacterium
TGTGGGCGTTCAACGAACGCGTGGTCGCAGAGGCGATCGTGCGCTGTCCTCGGCCCGTGGTGGCGGCAATTGGGCATGAAACCGACGTCACCATCGCCGAGCTCGTCGCGGACCTCCGGTGCGCCACGCCGACGCAGGCCGCGGTCAGGCTGACGCCCGATCGTGTCGCGTTGTCTGAAGAGTGGTCGTTCACGCGGCGACGGCTGGAGCGGTCGTGCTCGCGGCTGCTCGCGCGGGGACGGGAGCGCGTGGCTCGGATCGAGGCTCGGCCAACAGTGCGCGACGCCTCGCGGCTGATCTCGCCCGCGAGCGAGCGGATCGAGCGATCGGCCAACGCGTTGCGATCGGCGATGCGAGCCGGGCTGGTCTCCGAGGCGCGTCGGCTGGCGGTGGCCGAGGCGAGGCTGCAGCGGGCGCCCAGGACTCGCGCGAGCCGTGGAGGGGTTCGACTGGGCGCGGCGGCCTCTCGGTTGGAGCACGCGATTCGCCGACGGCTCGAACCCACCGGCTGGTCGAGCCGAGCTCGGGCGCTCGATCGAGCGATGGGCGCGTGCCGTGCGCGGGCGTCAGAGCGATTGGCGAGCCGGGCGCGAGAGCTGGAGGCGGTGAGCCCGCTGGCGACGATCCGGCGAGGGTTCACGATCACGCTTGATGACAAAGGACGGGCGTTGCGGTCGGCCGCGTCGGTCGCCCCGGGGCAGCGGATCCGCACGGTGTTCGCTGATGGCGAGGTCGACTCGCGGGCGGACGCCGAGGGCGGACGGATGGGGGATCAGATGGACCTGTTCGGCGGCGGCGGGTAGGTTCGGGGTCTATGGCAAAGAAACGCAGCAGCGGGAACGCGACCGAGGACGGGGCCCCCGAGTTCGAGGCCGCGATGGGCGAGGTTGAGTCCATCATCGAGCGGATCGAGTCGGGCGAGTTGGGTCTTGAGGAGGCGATCGTCGCGTACGAGCGAGGCGTGGGGCTGCTGGGGCGTTGCCGAGAGGCCCTGTCGGACGCGGAGCAGAAGGTCGAGAACCTGACCGCGAAGATCCGATCCATCGAGGATGCCTCGGATGAACGCTTGGAATCGAGCGGCGGGGGTCAGTCGGCCGATGTACCCGGGGCATGAGCTACGGGACGTACATGCTGCTGTTTGCGGTGATTCAGCTCGCGTTCGTGTTCGCGTTGGGCGCCTGCGTCGGCTCGCTACTGAATGTGCTGGTGTATCGCCTGCCACTGGGGCTCGACGTGGTGCGGCCCACGTCTCGGTGCCCGTTGTGCGCCACCAAGCTGACCTGGCGAGAGAACGTGCCGATCCTTGGTTGGCTCTGGCTCAGGGGGCGGTGTCGGTTCTGCCGCGGGCCGATCTCCGCGGAGTATCCGCTGGTCGAGTTGTTCGTCGCGACGATGTTCGCGGGGCTGTATGCCTGGTGGTATCTGACGCCCGCGGGTTGGGCGCTGCTGCACTCGGCAAGACCCGAGTGGGCCGCCAACGGCATCGTGCTGACTTGGCCGACGTACGTGGTGCTCATCACGCTGCTGGCCTGCCTCGTGGCTGCGACGCTGATCGACGCGCGCACATTCACGATCCCCGCGACGGTCGTCAACGTGCCGACCGCGGTGGGGGTCGTGGGGCACACGCTCCACGGGCTGTGGATCGACCTACGTCACGGCGGGCTCGAACGCGTCGAGATCGGCTGGACCTGGACCATCGCCTCGCCCGGGCCCGACGGCTGGAATTGGCTCGGGGTCGCGATCGGGGGCGTGCTGGGGCTCATCGCGTCCTGGGCGCTCGTGAAGGCCGGGGTGCTGCGCCGGAGCTTCGAGGACTACGAGGCGTGGGAGACCGAGGCGATCGAGCGTGCCCGGGCCGAGCGGGTTGCAAGCGGCGAGGGCGGCGGGTCGGACGAAGACGAGCCCCAGGATCCCTCGGCGCTGTGGGTGCAGTACCCGCACGCTCGTCGGGAGATGATGCGGGAGTTGCTGTACATCGGCCCGGCGATCGCGCTGGCGCTGTGTGGCGTTTGGCTCGGGGTGTGGCTCGGCTCGCCTTGGGCGTTGGATGCCCAGTCGGGATCGATGATGCCGGGGTCAGCGATGCCGCTGTGGCTGCAGGCGGCCAGCGGGTCGGTTTTGGGGTATCTGATCGGAGGGGGCGTGGTCTGGCTGATGCGGATCGCGGGATCGCTCATGTTCGGCAAGGAGGCGATGGGCCTCGGAGATGTGCACCTGATGGCCGCCGTTGGCGCGTGCCTGGGTGCGATCGATCCCACGGTGGCGTTCTTCGTAGCCGCGTTCGTCGGGGTGATGGTTGAGGCGGTGAGGGCTCTGTTTGCCGGGGGGATCAAGCAGACGCTGCCGTACGGCCCGCACCTGGCGGTGGCGACGGTCCTGGTGCTGGTGTTCAAGCCCTGGGTCGAATGGGGCTTGGGGGCGATGCTGAGGTACGGGGAGCCGTTCCCCTTGCCATGAGCCGGGGGTGTGGGCGTCCGGCGGACTGGGCGCTGGCGCGGTACATTGGCCCGCACGGGCGCGTCGAGAAGCGACGCCACAATATTGGAGATGTCACGGATGAACGACGTCAAAGACGGAGTCCTACGACGCGCGGTGATGGCCCCGATCGCGGGCGTGCTGGCCGGCGCGCTGCTGCTGACGGGCGTGGGTTGCAGCACCTCCACCGAGACGGTGGACAGCACCGAGCTCACGCTGCAGGAGAACGCCGAGCTGCGTGAGCGGATCGCGGAAATCGAGGCGTCGCTCGCCTTCTGCCAGGACGAGAACGACGCGCTGTCGGGCCAGAACTCTGATCTCGCCTCGGCGCTGACGCAAGCGCAGGCGGATCTACAGGTGGCCAACGCCACGAGCCGTCCGGCCGCGGCGGCCCAGCCGATGAGCGCGTTCGGCAACATCGAGGGCGCGGAGATCTTCCAGCGTGGCGACTCGATCGTCGTGGCGGTGGCGGGCGACGTGCTGTTTTCGTCCGGCCGGGCCTCGCTCAAGAACGACGCCAAGAAGACGCTGGATCGGATCGCGTCGGTATTGAACGCGACCTACCCGGGCCAGGTCGTTCGTGTGGAGGGGTACACGGACAACGACCCGATCCGCAAGAGCAAGTGGTCGTCGAACGAGCACTTGAGCGCTGAGCGATCACTGACGGTTGAGAAGTATCTCGTGTCGCGCGGGGTGAACAACGATCGGATCTACGCGGCGGCGTTTGGGCCCTCGAACCCGC
>JBCAXI010000355.1:0-3214 GCA_038534175.1 Planctomycetota bacterium
GCGACGATCTGGTGATCCGGCTGAAGCGCTCGCTCAAGGACGAGGACGTCGATCGCCTGGCGGAGGAGTACGCCTCGCTGGTGAAGTCCGGTCGGATCCACCAGCGCGCCGCGTACGACGTGGAGACGGACCACCTCGATCTGCCGCGGCTCTGCTTCACGCACACGCGGTACCACTTCGGGCGCATCCGTCAGCTCATCGACTCGATCAACGCGTGCGAGCCGGCGTGAGACCGCGCGTTGGGCGTGTGGTGGTGGGGCTGCTCGCCGCGCTCGCAGGGTGCTCGGGTGGGGCACCGAGAGAGGATGGCCAGGGCGGGCTGAGGCCCTCGGTCGTGGGCGACCGGGACGGGCTTGAGGTGCGTTGGTGGGTGGTGGAGGAGCGGGGCCAGGCGCTCGCGAGCACGCTGGCGGCGTACGCGGATCGCCCCTCGCCGATCGGCGAGCTGCGTGCCGAGTCGCTTCGAGAGAGCGGGCTGCGGCTGGTCGTCGTGTCGCGCGAGGAGGCCGAGGCGATCCACAACGCGCTGCCGACGGTGGGTGCCGACGTGCGCCAGTGGCTGGGCGAGCTGACGTTGTGGACCGAGGTGGTGAAGGGGCCAAGCCTGCCGGCATCGGCGATCCGAACGCACCTCGGGAGCGAGGCGATCTCGGCGGGCCGCGTGCGGATGTTGGCGCGGTGCTACCGGCTGCCGGGCGGCGGTGGCGAGGGGATGCGTCTCGAGCTGGCGCCGCAGTTGGAGCGACGTGATCGCTTGGACGCCGAGCTGCGAATCGCGCTGGGCGAGTCGGCGGGGCTTGAGACCGCGGGGCGGGTGTTCTCTTCGTTGGCGATGTCGTGGTCGCCGCCGCCGGGCGAGGTGTACCTGCTGGTGCCGGAGGCGCCGAGCGTGGACTGGCGGTCGGTCTCCATGCAGGAGCGCGAGGACTCGGCGGCGTCGGAGGCGGGCGACGATGGCCGTCCGGCGTGGGCGGGTGTGGGGCCCGCGGCACCCTCGACACCCACGCTGGGGGAGGCACTGCTCGGGTCGGTGGACCAGCGTCCCGGTCTGAGCGGTCGGCGCGCGATCGTGGTGCTGGCGCCGACGTCGCGCGGGCGACGAGAGCTGATTCCCGGCTGAGATCGGCCTCCGATTCGCGAGTGCGTTCGGTGGGGTGCTCGGTGGGGAACTGGGGTCACTACCATCGCCGCCCATGGCGTGGATCCTGGACATCGCCTTTCTCGTGGTCGGGCTGACGCTGCTGGTGTTGGCGGCGGACTGGTTGATCCAGGGCGCGGGCGTGATCGCGCGGAAGCTGGGCGTGTCGCCCCTCGTGATCGGGCTGACCGTGGTGGCGTTCGGCACGAGCGCGCCGGAGCTGGCCGCGGCGATCGGAGCGGTGCTCAAGGGCGAGCTGGACATTCCCATCGGCAACGCGGTGGGGTCGAACATCGCCAACGTGGGGCTCATTCTGGGATTGGTGGCGCTGGTGCGCCCGTTCCCGTGCGAGTCGCGCGTGGTGCGATTCGACGTGCTGGTGATGATCCTGATCACCGGGCTGGCGATGTGGCTGCTGTGGGACGCGCGCGTCACGCGGATCGAGGCGGGCGTGCTGGTGGCGCTCCTGTTCGGCTACGTCGCGATGACATACCTGATCTCGGCCGACGGCAAGGACGAGTTCGCGGTGGAGATGACGCGCGAGGCCGAGGCGGACTTTGGGGACGGCTCTCGCCAGCTCCGCGCCGCGTTTGTGAAGACCGCGGTGGGCGTGGTGGGTCTGGCGGGCGGCGCCTGGCTGTTGGTGCGTGGGGCGGTTGGGCTGGCGACGGTGATCGGGGTGCCCGAGTATGTGATCGCGCTGGTGATGGTCGCGCTGGGGACGTCGCTCCCGGAGCTGGCCGCGGCGTTCGCGGCGGTGCGCAAGAACGAGCCCGACCTCGCGGTGGGCAACGTGCTGGGCTCGAACGTGTTCAACCTGCTCTGCGTGGTGGGCGTGTCGGGCCTGGTGGGCAAGCTGGAGGCGCCGATCAACTCGCTGCACCGCGACCTATCGGTGATGGCGGTGTTCGCGGTGCTGTGCGGCCCGTTCCTGGCGTGGGGCAAGCGGCTGCGGCGTTGGGAGGGGCTCGTGCTCTTCGGCGCGTACATCGGGTACATCGTGGTGGTCTTCCGGTCGTGATCGTCCGATAGCGCCGTGTTCGAGTACGGGTTGGCGGGATGTCCGGGCGGCGATCGCCGATACAGGGTGGGGATCGTTCGCACGCTTCGTGCTCTTGAGCTTCGCGTTCTCGAGCGGCGCGCAGGCCTGTGATGCGTTCGATCGTCGTGGAGCTGCGATGCTGCGAGTGCCCATCAGCAAGGCGCGGTCGGGGATGGTCCTCGCGCTGCCGATCTATCACCCGAACCAGCCGGCGCGGGCGCTGCTGCGCTCGGGCGTGACGCTCGAGGCGCGCACGATCCTTCGACTCCGCGAGAACGGCGTGCGGATCGTGTACGTCCGCTATCCCGGTCTCGAGCTGCTGGATAGCTTCATCGATCCAAAGCTCATCGAGGAGCGCGCGGGGCTCACGCAGGCGATCACCGCGGGCTTCGAGGAGGTGGCGCGGACGGCCGTCGCGCCGCGCGACTTTGACCAGTATCGGAGGCGCGTCGCCGCGCTGCTCGAGCGGATCACCAACAACCGGCGGGCCGCGCTGTTCGTGGACGAGCTGGCCGAGGCGTCGGATCCGCTGCTGGAGCACTCGGCCTCGGTCTGTTTCTTGGCGTTGCTGCTGGGGATCGAGCTGGAGTCGTACCTGGTGCGTGAGCGCCCTCGTCTGTCGCCGCAGATCGCGTCGGACCCGGCGCCGCTGGGTCTGGCGGGGCTGCTGCACGACATCGGCGTGGCGGCGCTGGATCCCGAGGTGCGCCAGCGATTCGACGAGACGGGCGACGAGACGGACCCCGCGTGGCGCGAGCACACGCGGCTCGGCTACGAGCTCATCCGCAACGAGGTCGAGACGTCGGTCGCGGCGGCCGTGCTCAACCACCACCAGCATTGGGACGGCAGTGGTTTCCCAACCCACCGGCAGTACGGTCGCCCGCCGATCTCGCCGGCGGGCTCGAAGATCCACGTGTTCTCACGCGTGATCTGCGCCGCGGATCTATTTAACCGCCTGCGCCGCGAGCCGTCGAACGCGGAGAACGCCGGAGAGGGCACGAGCCGCGGGGTCTGCGTGCCGGTGGTGCGCGCGC
>JBCAXI010000356.1:0-3206 GCA_038534175.1 Planctomycetota bacterium
GTACGTCGCCGACCCCAGCGACCCCGACGCCAAGCCCGACAAGCTTCGGTACGAGCCCGTGTTCACGCTGCTCGATCTCATGATCGACCCGGGCTACTACGCCGCGCGTCCGCTCATCCACATCAACTACCTCCCGCTCCGGCAGGAGATCATCGAGGCCGAGTTCGGCGACAGCGAAGAGGTGGTGCGGCGCTACCTCAAGCTCGGTCGGGTGGCACCGATCATGTACGTGGCGCACGGCGGCCCGATCGCCGAGCGTCACGCGTTCGACGAGCCGTACCGCGCCGCGTTCGCTCGCGCCGATCGAGCGATCGACCTCTGGAGCGCGGCGCCGGGCAACCTCCGGCTGATCGCGCCCGCCTCGTCGGACGACATGTGGCGCCACGTGAGCGAGTGGCCGACCGAGGCGCCCATCCGTGTCGCGTTCGCCGACCTGGGTCGGGCCTGGCGAGCGCTCGACGCCGCGGGTGCGAACGAGGCGATCGGACGGATCGCCGAGCTGGCGCCCGCGATCAACAGCGAGTTGTATCCACAGGGACGCGCGGGGCTTGAGCTCGCGTACAACCGAGCCAACGCGTTCGAGTGGGGCATGTGGGCGTACGTGGTGTCGCTCGCGACGCTGCTGGTCGCGATGAGCGCGCGCCGGCGATGGCTCGTGGCCCTCGGCGTCACGGCGCTGTTCGCCGCGATCGCGATGCACGCGGTCGGCTTCGGGCTGCGATGCTTCATCGCCGAGCGCTTCGCGATCCAGAATCAGTTCGAGTCGATGACCGGGCTTTCGCTCTTCGCGGCGGTGGTGGGGGCGATGCTGATGCTCGCTCGGCGTCAGTGGCTCTTCGGCGCCGCGGCGGCCGCGACCGGCTTTCTCGTGCTCGTCACCGCGACGCAGACCGGCATCCCCGGCAAGTCGATCGCGCGCGAGGCCGCCATCCTCAATACCAGCGTGCTGCTCAAGTATCACGTCACGATCGTGCTCGTGTCATACGGGCTGATCACCATCGGCTTCGTCACGAGCCTGTTCTACCTGGCGACGCACTACCTCACCAGGCCCGGCGATCGGCTCGCGATGGCGGTCACGACGGACATCCCCGTCACCGAAGAGCCCGCAGCCTCGGCATCCTCGCCCACCCGTGCGCGCACGCTCAAGGACCTCGACGGCGCCACCATGACCATCCTCCAACTCGCCTTCTGGACGCTCGGCGTGGGCATCCTGCTCGGCGCCTGGTGGGCCGATCACTCCTGGGGACGCTGGTGGGCGTTCGACCCGAAAGAGACCTGGGCCCTCATCACCTGGATTGTCTATCTGGTCGTCATCCACGTCCGCTTCGGTGCCAGAGATAAGGGCCTCGTCACCGCGTGGCTCAGCGTCGTCGGGTTCGTGGTGATGCTCTGGACGTACTTCGGCGTCAACCTGCTCTTGCCGGGGTTGCACGCGTACGCGTGAGCGATCCGCGGCAACCGCCCGCCTCGGTCGACTCGTATCGTCATCCGATGCGTGGCTCGGCGGTGCGATATCCCGATCAGTACGCGTGGCTGGTGCTCGTTGGCATGCTGGACGTGATGCTCACGAGTTTCCTGCTGACCCACCTCGGCGGCGTCGAGGTCAACCCCATCGCCCAGTGGTGCATCGAACACCTCGACCGATGGGGGCTCATCGCACTCAAGGTCGTGACGATCGCGGTGTTCGTCGTGATCTGCGAGGCCGTGGGCGCGCGACGTCACGAGACTGGTCGACGGCTGGCGGAGTGGGCGATCGCGCTGTCGGCGGCGCCCGTCGCGATCGCGCTGCTGCTCGCCCTGATCTCGAATGGGCCGTAGCCTGGCGGCGTGACTCGACTCAGCCGACGCAGCTACTCGATCGACGCGCCAACCCTCGCCCAACGCCTTCTCGGCGCCACGCTGGTCCGCGTTGCAGATAACGGCGTGCGCCTCGCCGGACGCATCGTCGAGACCGAGGCGTACTGCGGGCCCGAGGACCAGGCCGCCCACTCGTACAAGGCCCGGCGCACCGAGCGCACCGAGCCGATGTTCGGCGTCGGGGGCACGAGCTACGTCTACTTCACCTACGGCATGCACCACTGCATGAACATCGTCGCGGGTCGACTCGACGAGCCCGTCGCCGTGCTGCTCCGCGCCCTGGAGCCCACCGAGGGGCTCGAGGAGATGCGCACGAACCGCCGGCCACGCCGCGACGGTCAGCCCAAGCCAGACGACGACCTGTGCTCGGGCCCGGCCAAGCTTTGTCAGGCGATGGGCATTGACCGCCTCATGACGGGGCTCGACATGACCACCCACGACCGGTTGTGGGTCGAGCCTCGCGCCCGGGCGCCTCGGCCCGATCAGATTGTGACGACCACCCGCGTGGGCATCGACAACGCGGGCGACTGGGTCGACGCCCCGCTGCGGTGGTACCTGCGAGGCTCGCCGCACGTCTCGGTCCGCGATCCGGAGGCCGAGCGGCGGGCGTGAGCGAGCCGGGGGCCGAAAACTATGGCCCCGATCCACGAACCCGGCCGATCTCTTCGAGCGAACGATAGAATGCGTGCGGCGGTGATCTTCGATCGATGCCTCGCGATGGAGCGCGGACATGCCCGGGGCCCCCGAGATCAACCTGCAGAAGATCCTTGAGGACGCCGGTCCGTACCCGCTCGAGGCGTACGAGTTTCTACGCTCCGGCCTCGCGCACACCGTGCAGCACACGCACGGCAACGAGGACGACGTCCGCGACGACGACCAGCGCCATGTGACGGGGCAGCAGCTCTGCATGGGTCTCCGCGACTTCGCGGTGGGTCAGTTCGGCCTGCTCGCCGGCGTGGTGCTCGAGCGGTGGAACGTTCACCGCACCGAGGACTTCGGCAAGATGGTCTTCGCGCTTGTTGACGCCGGACTCATGCGCAAGAGCGAGACCGACACGCTCACGGACTTCCAGGGCGTGTACGACTTCGCCGAGGCCTTCCCCGGCCCTCGATCGATCGGCCTCGGGCCCACGCCCCACGCCAGCGACAACTAACCCGCCCCTCCGATAGGCTCGGGCGATGGTGCCGCCCGACGATCAAGCCCCATCCAGCTCTGACGCCCCGCCTCCCCACGAACCCACGCGGGCCGACGCCGACGCGTCAAGCGATCCCGAGATCGATTGGCGCTCCACGCACCTGTGGCAGATCCAGCCGGTGCGTGACGTGCTGCTCGTGCTGCTGGTCTTCGGC
>JBCAXI010000357.1:0-3174 GCA_038534175.1 Planctomycetota bacterium
ATCTCGACGCCGACGCGATCGAATGAGCCGCCGAACAATTCGAACACGCTCGACTGGCCCGCGCCGTCGATGATGAGTTGGTCCGCGCCCAGGCCGAGGATGCGCAGGTCGTCGAAGGCGAAGAGCGAGCCAGCCGTGAGGGTGATCGTCTGCCCCGCGAGCGCCGCATCGAAGCGGATCTCGTCGAGGCCGGGGTTCTGCGAGAGCAGCAGCGCCTCGCGGATCGACAACTCGCCCTGCCCGAGGTTGCCGTCGACGAGGTCGGTGTTGGTGTCGACGTCGATGATGACGGTCTGACGCTCGAACGCGCCGATGTCCGTCCGCCCGTTGAACGTGCGCACAAAGATCGACGCGCGTCCGTCGCGCGAGAAGTCGCTCGTGCCCGCGTCGATCGCGGCGCTGTCCGCCTGCAACGCGACGGTCGGCACCGGGCCGCCCCAGAAGTCGAAGCCGAGCACACCCGCGAAGGCGCCCACGAGGTTGTTGTTCGTCCCGTCGGTCAGCCCGCCCACACCCGTGATGCTCTCGAGCAGGTTGTGGGTCGAGGCGGCGAGATCGATGATGTCGGGGTTGGCGACGAACAGGTCGTTCAGGATGCCGTCGGCGTTGTTGGTCGCGAAGAGGTTGCTGACAAGCGTGAGGGAGTCGTTGGCGGCGCCCGCCTGGATGGTCGCGATCGCGCCGCCGGTCTCGTCGCCCACGCCGTCGGTGTTGGCGCGGTTGGCGAAGAACGTCGAGTTGCGGATGGTGGTCTGCCCGGCGAAGCCGATGACGATGGCGCCGCCCTCGCCCGCGGTCTTGTTGTTGTAGAAGGTGCTGTTCTCGATGACGTTGTCGCCGCCGGAGAGGTGCACCGCGCCGCCGTAGCCATCGCCCTCGTTGTCGGAGAAGGTCGAGTTGCGGACCGTGAGCCCGCCGTTGCTGGTGTAGATCGCGCCGCCGCCGTTGCTGGCCGAGTTGCGCTCGAAGTGCAGGGCGTCGAGCGTGACATCACTGTCCTGCGTCCAGAACGCGCCGCCCTCGAAGCTCTGCCCGTCGGTGAGCGTGAGCCCGCGGATGATCGACCCCTGGTTCTGCTGGTAGAGGCCGAAGATGCGGGACTGTCCGCCGGCGTCGATGGTGAGGCGGTCGGCGCCGGGGCCGTTGATGATCGCGCCGCCCTCCATCACGAGTTCGGTGCCGTTCAGCGTGATGACCGACCCATTGAGGTCGTCGCTGAAGTTGATGGTGTCGAGGCCGGGGTTGGCGATGATGGCGATGGCCTCGCGAAGCGAGACGCCGCCGACGCCGAAGAAACCATCCTCGCGGTCGATGCGATCGTCGACCACGACGGTGACGATCTGGTTCTCGTGGGCGCCGATGTCCTGGGCACCGTCGGCGACGCGGGCGAAGATCGTCGCGCGTCGCGCGTTGAACACGGGGTTTTCGAAGCCGGCGTTGATGGCGGCGCTGCTCTCGCCCAGGGCGTGCGTGGGCACGCCGCGGCCGTTGTCGCGCAGGCTCATGAGATCCGCGTCGGCGCCGACGAGGTTGCTCATCTCGCCATCGACGAGCCCGCCGCTGGTGGCGGCGTCGCCGATGAGGTTGTGCATCGAGACGGAGGCGTTGATGGCATCGGCCGGGCCGTCGATGTCAGAGGCCGGGCCGGTGAACGAGATGGTGTTCTCGGCGACGATCGAGTTGTTGAGATCGACCGAGCTGGGCCCGCCCGTGGCGAAGACGCCGCCGCCTTGATCGAACGCGCGGTTCTGGGCGATCGTCGAGTTGCGGATCGAGGCGATGCCATCGATCGCGAGCCCGCCGCCCAAGTCGGCGGAATTGAGCGAGATGGTGGAGTCGGTGACCGTGAACTGGCTCACGCCGCTCGCCGAGAAGACGCCGCCGCCGGCGAATTGGGCGTTGTTGTACGCCACCGTCGAGCCCACGATCTCGAGGAAGCCGGCGCGATGGTAGATGCCGCCGCCGAAGAGCCCCGTCGCGGCGCTGTTGAAGTCGACCGCGACTTCCTGCAGCACCAGAAACTCGTCGTTCAGGATGCCCCCGCCGCCCACGGTCGATGCGTGGCCGCCTCGAATCGTCAGCCCCGAGATCGAGACAAACGCGAGCTTGTCGTCATCGCTCACCTCGAACACACGCGAGCCGTCGTTGGCGTCGATGATCAGGCGATCGGCGCCGAAGCCGAACAGCAGCGTGCTGTCGGAGATCTCGAGCTGCCCGTTGATGAGATCGATGCGCGTCCGGTCGACGTCGATCAGCCCCTCGAACGTGATGTTGTCCGAGCCCGGGTTGGCGTTGGTCTGCGCCAGCGCCTCGCGGAGCGTGAGCTGCCCGTCGCCGAGCAGTCCGTCCACGATGTCGCCGTCGTCGGACACGTCCAGGCGGATCGACTGGTACTCGAACGCGCCGATGTCGACGCCGAAGCCGTCGTTGCGCGCCGCGAACTCGACACCGCGGCCATCGGTCGTCTCGCCGACACCCTGGGCGTTGTCACGCGCGATGCTGTCGATGTCGATGGCGTGGGTGTCGAACCGCCCGCCATAGAACCCCAGCGGCAAGAGCTGGGGATCCTGCCCGGTGATGTTGGCCGATCCGTCGAACGCGCCGTCGGACTCCCCGATGATGTTCTGCATCGAGCTGGCGACGTCGACCGCGCTGCCGCGGATGTCGGCGGCGCCGTTGGAGTTGGTGTTCCCGTACACGATCGAGTTCACGAGCACGAGCGGGGTCGCCGCCGTCTGGCTGAACGCGTCGATGCCCGCCGCGGTGGTGGCCGAGCTGGTGTTGCTCGCGATCGTGCTGTTCTGCACGAGCACGCTGGCCGCGTTGAAGATCCGCAGGCCCGAGCCCACCGAGTTGAACGTGTCGACCCGGTTGTTTGAGATGGTCACGCCGGTCAGCGTCCCGCGCGATCCGGCGTCGTAGTACAGCCCGCCCCCGAGCGAGCCGCCGTCGTTGTAGGCGATGAGCGAGTTTGTGAAGTTCGCCGTCGCGCCGCCGGAGACGTACACCCCGCCGCCACGCGAGTCGGCGTCGTTGTCCACGACCGCGATGCCACGGAACTCGACCTGGGCGTTGGCCCCGACGATCGCGCCGCCGCCGCGGGTCCACTGCCCGCCCGTGATGGTCAGGTCCTCGATCGCCACGCCCTCGGTGTCCGTCACGATCGAGAAGACG
>JBCAXI010000358.1:0-3170 GCA_038534175.1 Planctomycetota bacterium
TCCCGCCTAAAGGTGAGACGGATAAACGTCAGTATGCAAAATCTGCGTATCAAACTCCCCGACTTCACGATGACCGCCGCCCGCGCCTGGTGGGCCGACTACGTCGAGCAGTACCTGCTCGACACCGGCATCGACGGCGTGTGGAACGACATGAACGAGCCCGCCGTCTTCCGCTACCCGCAGCGCACGATGCCGCTCAGCAACGTGCACCGCGCCGATCCCGAGTTTGGCGGCCTTGCAACGCACGAGCGCTTCCACAACGTCTGGGGCATGCTCAACGCCCGCGCGACCGTCGAGGGGTTCGAACGGGCCTACCCGGATCGGCGCCCGTTCGTGCTCACGCGCGCGAACTACATCGGCGGACAGCGCTACGCCGCGGGATGGACCGGCGACAACGGCGACGACTGGTACCACATCGACACGTCGATCCCGATGACGCTCAACCTGGGGCTCTCGGGCATGCCGTTCATCGGCCCGGACATTGGCGGATTTATTGGCAACAGCTCGCCCGATCGCTTCGCGCGGTGGATGGGTTTCGGCTCGATGCTGCCCTTCGCCCGCGGGCACACCGGCGGCGGGCCCAAGGAGCCGTGGTTCTTTGGACCGCAGGTCGAGCAGACCAGCCGCCTCGCGATCCAGCGTCGCTACCGCCTATTGCCGCACATCTACACGGCCTTCCGCGAGGCGCACCTGCACGGCCAGCCGGTCGCTCGCCCGCTGTTCTTCCTTGATCCAGCCAATCCCGAGCTGCGCGACTTCGACGAGGCGTTCCTGCTCGGGGACGGCCTGATCGTCGCGGCGGCGCCCCACCCGAGCGCCACGCCGCGCCTGCCCGACGTCGGGCAATCGGTGTACCGGTTCGCGTTCGGGCAGACGAACACGCCCGGCGCTCCGCTCGACCTCGATCCCGACCTGCCCTTGCTGTATGCCGTGGGCGGACACGCGATCCCGACCCAGCCGATCGTGCAATCGGCCCGCGAGCCGCAGAACACCGAGATCACGCTCATCGTCGCCCTCGACGAGAACGGCCAAGCGACCGGCACGCTCTACGAAGACGCCGGTGACGGCCACGGCTACCTCGCCGGCGACTTCCTGCTGAGCGAGTACCTGGTCACCGAGACTGGCGGCACGGTCACCGTCTCGCTCGCGAGCGAGATTGGCAACATGCTGCGGCCGGCGCGCACGCTCAACGTCCGCCTGCTCACCGGCACGCTGCAGGAAGTCGCCGCGAGCGGCGTGGATGGGCAGACATTCCAGTTCGCGATCCCCGCGCGCACGCCGTCGCACAGTGGCTTCGAGAGCACCACAGACGGGCGTCACTTCCATACCGACTTTGCGCTCGGCCCGGTCGAGATCCAAGAGAATCCAACCGGATTTGGCGATAACCTGACCGAGCTCAATGCGCTGTACATCCAGACCGAGCCCGATGGTGTTCGCGTCGCGATCTCAGGCAACCTTGAGCCCAACTTCAACGGGCTCGCGCTGCTCATCGATACTGATCCGGGCGGACCGAACGGACAGAACACGCTCGACACGGCCAACGCGCCGACCCCGCCCGACGGGCCCAACACGCTGAGTGGCTTGACGCTCGCTCCCGAATTCCGCCCCGACCTGCTGTACTTCATCAACAACGGCCAGGGCGTGCTGTACGCCGATCGATTCGAGTTGCTCAGCGGCGGCGTGTCCAAGACCTATCTCGGTCGCACAACGATCAACTCCGGAGCCGACCTCCTCATCGAGGGCACCAACGCCAACGGCGTGCGCATCGCCTACGACAACGACAATCGCCTTGGCGTGACGGACGCTATGGCGGACGCGGGTGCGGCGGCAGGCGTCGATCGCGGGCTCGAGCTGTTCCTGCCCTTCGACGAGTTGGGCCTCGCCTCGCCCTTCCCCTGCGGCGAGCTCCGACTCCAGGCCTTCGTGCTCGCGCCGAACGGCTTTGTCGCGAACCAGTTCCTGCCGGCCGCGGCGCCAGGCACGCCCAACGTCGGGTTCGACCGCGGGCCGCTCGCCGACGGCGTGTTCCAGAGCGCGGGCGCCGCGTCACACGTGCTGCGGGGCGTCGCTGACGTCGCCGACTTCGACACGCAGCTGCCCGTGCCGGACGGACGCGTCGACCTCATCGATTTCTCTGTCTTCCTCGCGTTCTGGGCGACCGACGAGGCGCGAGCCGACATCGCCTCATTCGGCGAGTGCACACCCGGGATGAACGACGGCGTCGTCGACCTCACTGACTTCAGCTGCTATCTCTCGGCGTGGGCGCTCGATTGCGACACGCCCTGACGCGCAGAGTTCGTTCGAGCAACGTGAAGATTTGCCCCATGCCACGCCGTTCGGCGCGTGGTGTGGCGCGCCATTGCCGCGACCGCGCCATGTCGGCTGCATGTCTCGACGCCCTAAGTATCGGCGTGGCATGTTCTAACGAGTGACGGCTCGGGCAGCCTCAACGCTCGATCGCTCTATTTACGAGATCTAAACACGCCGATGACGCCTGTGCCCGCTCCGGGTGGAACCGGCTCTTGCGCTTACGGTTGATCGGGTGCGCACGGGGCGCACGACGATCAGCCGCGGTCTCGGTTGCTCGATGAGCACGACATCGAGTGTTCACGAGGTATTCAAGTTCTCTTTACAGACGTGGTTCCGCGCGAGACTTAGTCTTCGTGTGTTGTGATTCGGCCACAGATGGCCCGAGTCTCACGCGGACGCACGGACTCCGGACCCGGGAGCGCCTCGGCGCCCCCCGGCCATGGGAGCCAGAACGATGACGATGCAGTTCCACCGATCCGCTCGACAGCAGGGATTCACGCTGATCGAGCTCCTTGTTGTGATCGCCATCATCGCGTTGCTGATCGGCATTCTCTTGCCGGCACTGGGCAAGGCGAGGGAGTCGGCGCAGCAGGTGAAGTGCGCGGCCAATGTTCGTAACGCCGCGATCGCGGTCGCGTCGTACAACACCGATAACGCCGATTTCTACCCGCCCCACTACGTCTATGGTGCCGAAGAAGACGGCAACAAGTGGAGGCTGGAGGACCAGATCCAGACGAATCCCACGCCGCAGAACGGCTACATCCACTGGTCCTGGTCGAGCTTCGGCGGCAACTCGGACGGCTCCGGCACCGCGGTCGAGGCGTTCCAGTGCCCGAGCGTGACCAACGGCGGCGCCCCCC
>JBCAXI010000359.1:0-3169 GCA_038534175.1 Planctomycetota bacterium
GCTCGTACGTGCTGCCGGCCTCGCCCACGCGGCAGAACTCGATGATGCGGATGATGGTGCTCTCGGAGGGGCAGGGCTCGGCTCGCCTGGCGAAGAGCGACCCGATCTGGGACGCGTGGCTTGGTGAGAACGCGAGCCGCAACGATGGCGGTATCGGCGCCCGGAGCGTGTTCTTGGTCGCGCGGATGGCTCGGCCGGACTCGGCGACGGGGCGGGACACGCGGCTGTTGGAGATCCCGCTCAACCGGGCGCGATGGCCCAAGACGAAGCAGATTGACGTCGCGCTATCGCCCTCGGGCGGTCTGCGTCTGATGACGGCGATGGCGCCGCTGGAGGACTAGGCCTCGTCGCGGGTCGGCTTGCGATGGAGCGTCGAGTATGGGTACCTTGCGCGCCGCCCGGGCGGTTGTGTGGTCCTTGGGCGATCGTCGGATGGAGTGCAAGAGGACGAACAGGCATGACGACGGGCCCTGGATTGGGGCTCGCGGGAGGACGCGCAATGAACGGGCTTCGACGCTTTGCGGTGGTGGCGATGATGGTGGCGGTGGTGCTGCCGACGCTGATCGGTTGTGGGCCTTCGCGTGAGCGAATGGGTCGATACACGTACGTGGTCTCGGCGGATCCGGGCATCCCTGGTGAGATCGAGGTGGACGTGGTCGGTGTGAACGAGGCGGGCGGCCTCGAGTGGGACGCGATGGACGTCAACAAGTACTTCTTGCCGGGCACGCCGCGGCGCGCCAATGAGATCAAGAAGACGCTGACGCTGTCGCAGGGCAACCGGGTCGCGACGCTGTCGAAGACCGACCCGATTTGGAACGAGTGGCTGGGCGAGAACGCGAGCCGCAACGACGGCGGCATCGGCGCTCGAAGCGTTTACTTTGTCGCGCGGATGGCCCAACCCGTGTCGGCGACGAGCCGGGATACGCGTCTGCTCAGTGTGCCGTTGAGCCAGCGCCGTTGGAACAACGGGCAGGAGATCAACATCACGCTGAGCGGCTCGGGGCTTGGGCTGGCTTCCTCGATGAAGCCGGTCGAGGAGTAGCGTCCGGAGCCGTCCGGCGATCCGGCCAGCGCGCTGGCCGGTGATCCGGGCGTCGGGGCGCCGGCGCACGGAATCGAAGGGCGGAGGCCGATGCAATCCACTGAGGGCAGCGCGTTCGGCTCATTCGAGCCGCGGGACGGCGGATCGCCCGAGGGTCCGGTGCGGGTGCATCGGGCGCTCGGGCGTGACGGCCGCGAGGTTCGTCTGCGGGTCCTGGAGGTCCCGCCGACGATGGCGGGGGAGATCTCCGTCGCGTTGAGCGCGACGCGGATGCTCGAGTCGGCGGCGTTGCAAGCGCAGGCCGGCGGCGTGGAGGCGGGCTGGGCGGAGGTCGTGGCGACCGGACGATCGCCGCGGGGCGTGTTCGTCGCGACCGCGGGCGCGAGCGGCGCTCGGTCGGCGACGCTCGCCCAATTGGTGGAATCGAAGTATCGCATCGACGCGAACCGGCTCCGCCCGCTCGCGGCGGGCGTGCTGCGCTCGCTTCGCCAGTATCACGAGCGGGTGGGTCGGGCGATGGGCTCGCTGAGCGAGCGCCGCGTTTTGGTCGATCGTGCGGGGCCCGAGGGTCTCCGCGGCGTGCTGCTCACGGACCCACGGCCGACGCCCCGCACCAAGCGGGTGGATGTCGCGAGCGACGCGGCGGCGCTGGGCCGCATGCTGTGGCGCGTGGTGGAGGGCAAGCCGGAGTGGACGCCGGTGCCCCCGTCGGCGGCGGCGTCGCCCGCGTGGAAGCGACTGGGGCGCAGCGGGGAGCGGTGGCGGGCGCTGGTCAACGCGTTGATTGATCCGCGTGCGAGTGAGCGCGGCGCGTCGGTCGACCTGGCGGCGATCGAGCGTGACCTGCCGGTCGAGCCGGCGGACCTCACCAAGCCGTTGGTCGCGCTCGGCGCGACCGCGGCGCTCGTGGGGATCAGCGCGACGCTGTACTTCACGCTGCGCGGCCCGACGCAAGAGGACTTGGAGAAGGGCGTCGAGGACCTGATCGTGCTGTGTGAGGCGTACGACGAGTGGCTAGCCAAGACCCAAGCGAACCTTTGGGTCGAGCCCGACGCATTGGATGACATCCGAGCGGCGAATCAGGACGCGTCTGAGGTCCTCGACATCGCGTTGGACGAGTTGCAGGCGAAGGTGATCGATCCGCTGAGCGCGATCGATCGGAGCCAGACCGACAAGGGCAACCCGTCGCCATTGAATCCGAGCACCTTCGTGATCGGTGAGGCGGACTACCAGGACTTTAGCGATCTGGCCAAGCAGCTTGGCGCGCGGCGTGTGGAGCTGTTGAACGAGGGAGGCCAGGGTGGGTCGGGGCTCAAGCTGATCGCCCAGGCCTCACAGGGCGCGATGGATGCGCAGGGTGCGCTCGCGGAGTGGGGCCTGTCGGGCGAGCTGGCGCGTGCGGCGGCGGAATTCGACGCGCGAGGTTGGGGCGCTTTGGCACGCGACTTGCGCGACCGCGTGGACATCCTGAGTGTCTGGCCGGACGAGCCGCAGTGGCCGATCATCGAGGGCTCGCTCCTGGCGGCGGCGGCGGTGGAGCGGATCGAGGCTTCGTGGGCGCTGGCGGCGGACATCCACGACCTCGCCGATGAGCCAGGGCGCGCGGGATTGGCGGTCCACCGCGAGGGCGTCGGGACGCTCTTTGCGGGCTTGTCCGATTTGGACGAGGCGCGGCAGGCGGCCGAGTCGCAGGCGCCGCGGATGGTCGAGCTCCTCGCGCTGGTGCGTGATGAGGACGAGTCGATCGCCTGGGATGAGATCGATCGGCTCGGCGAGGCCGACGCGCTGCGGGCGTTGGTCGCGGGAGGCGGACTCGCGGGTTGGTCGGCGTGGCAGGACGCGGTCGGCGCGTTCGAGAAGCTCGATGAGGACCCGCGGGAGCTCGAGGCGTGGACGGCCGCGATCGACGTGATGCGGACGCGCGTCGCGGAGGTGGAGCGCAAGGGCGGACTGGCCGCCGAAGAGATGAGAGCGCGGCGCGACGAGGCGGCGCGTGCGGTCGAGGCGGCGGAGACAACGGCGCCGATCGCGCGGAACCGGGACGTGTTGGGCGTTCGCGCGTCGACCGCGGCGGCGGCGGTGGCGCGATCGACGATGGAGGTCGAGCGGCTGTGGCTCCCGTACACG
>JBCAXI010000360.1:0-3169 GCA_038534175.1 Planctomycetota bacterium
ATCAGGTCGGCGTCGAAGCTCGACTCGATCGCGATCGACACCACGAAGTCGTACGTCTCACCTGGCGTCGCGGGCACGCCCGTCTGGAACACGCCGCCGAGATTCGCCAGCATGTCGGCGAAGAGCACGGCGTGCCCCGGGGCGCCGGCCGCGAAGAAGTCATCGAAGCCCGCGGCGCCGAAGGCCGTCCACCCGTCTCCGAACAACGTGTCCGTGTTCGTGTCTTCGAACGTCGGGTTGACCGTCAGATTGGGCGCCGCATGGGCAACGCACGCGGCGGCGCCCACCAGGCACGCGATGAGTGAACGGACGTTGGAACGCATGACTCTTCCTCCGATGCCGCGGACACAATCCCGCGGGTGATCTCTGCTCTCTCGGCTGCGACTCAATCGATCTGCTGGACCTCGAGGTCGTCGAACTTCACGGCGCCATCACGCCGCGACGGATCGGGCTCGGGGTACATCAAGATGCGCACGTTCACGCTGGAACCCGTCGGGTGGAACGGAAGCACGAGACGGCTCCAGCCCGATCCGGTCTCCATGTCCTCGACCCGCCACTCGCGCGTCTCGAGCACCGCCGGGTTCGCGCCGGTGGTCTCGATGCGCATCTCGATACGTTCGGCGTTGGCCTTGTTTCCCGGCACGCTGTCGGCGTTGACGTAGACGGACAGCTCGTGCCGCGCGCCCGGCGTCAGACCCGCGACCGTTTGGATCGCGCTCGACGAGCCCGAGCCGGACACCTGCCAGTGCCGATAAGCCATCAAGCTCGTTCCAGACCGCACCGGCGTCCATCCGCTCTCGCGTGTGACCTGCTGGCCGAGGAACGTCCAGTCCGCGGCCGACGAGCCCGAGCCGGCGACCTCGAACGACGCGTTCGCCGCGAGATTGCTTCCGCTGGGAATGGTGATCGGCGGCGGGACGATGGGCGCGGGCAGCATCTGGAGTGTCTCGAACGCCGCGGGCGAGAGACTCTCGTACACCCCGCTGTTCGACGCCAAGCCGACGAACAGCGTGCTCGGCAGGCTCGGCGCGCCCGGCACGGGAACCAGTTGCCACTGCCCGTCGGCGTCGGTCACGCGGACGATCCAGCTGTTGTTCTGTCGCCCGAGCGCGAGGCCCACGGGGAACCCGCTCGTTCGGACGTAGGTCTGGTTCGTTGACCCGCCCGCCGTGGAGCGCCACGCGACCATGACACTGCCGTCCCGAAACGCGTGCACGAAGATGTGCGGCGCGTCGGGCTCGAGCGAGGCGCGGGCCATCAGCCCGACCTTCGGGAATCGACGGAACGTCTCAAACTGCGTCAGCGTCACGCTGGCGCCAAAGTTCCCGTTCACGGCCTGCAACACAAACCCAAACTCGTCTCGCTGGTTGAAGATGTCCCGCCCCGGGCTGTGCAGCACGCCCGACAGCCCCGCCACATCGCCCACGCCCGCGTCGACGTCCGTGCCGATCGCGGCGGTCGTCCACCCGGGGACGGCACCGGACGGCGGCTCGCCCACGTACTCGACCGTGCCGGGTAGCGTCGATGACAACGCCGCGCCCGTCAGCACATCGGCGAGCGGCTGGTCAACCGCGAGCGACATCGTCGCCAGCTCGGCAAAGCGAGCCTCGATCGTGGCCTTGGAGACCGTGTTCAGATCCCCGAGCGTCCAAGGATCGGCGTTGGTGATGACCGGCCAGTTGTTGCTGGTCACGCCGCCGTTCGCGGACATCAGCTTGTAGCACCACACGAAGCAGCCCCACCCAAGCGCGGCCGACTCGTCGTAATAGGTGCCAGTCATGCGAGGCGCGCCGGCACCGTTCCAGATCGGATTGAACTCCCCGATGACGTACGGAGCCTCGATCGTCTGTGCGATCGACTTCTTGGCGGCCATCTCCCCCGCCCAGAACCGCGCATGCGTGCCGAGCGATTGCTCGTTGCCATCGAAGATGCCGGGGTAGAAGTGCTCGGTGAGGCCCACGCCCGTCCAGCCACGATCCGCGGGATTGCCGTAGAACGCGACGCCTTCGAGTGCGCCGGGGATCAGGATCGGTCGATCGGGGTCGATCTCGCGCACCACGCGGATGACACGATCCATGATGTCGATGAGGTCCTGGCGATGGTCGGTTGAGAAGTCGCCGTAGGGCTCGTTGAGAAGGTCGTAACCCATGAACGCGGGACTATTCTTGTACCGCCGCGCGAAGTGCTGCCACAGCCAGGCCAGGCGCTCCTGGGCGACCGGGTCGTTCCACAGGTCGTTTTGCGACTTGTCGCCGCTCGGCTGGTCGAGGCTCTGGCCCCCCGGCGCGCCGTGCATGTCGAATAAAACATAGACGCCGGCTTGCTCGGCCATCTCGAGCGCCCGGTCCGTCCATTCCCACGCGTCCTCGCGCAGGATGAACGGGTTGTCGTCGGCCTCGAAGAGCCCGTGCCAGAGCGGCACGCGCACCGAGTTGAACCCGAGCGCCGCGATCTGGTCGAAGTCGCGCTGGGTCATCCAGCCGGCGCGATGGAGGTCGAGCAGTCGCTCGGATTCTTCGGCGCCGAATCGCTGCTCGAATAGGTCGAGCACAGATCGCTGGTCGGGAAACTGCGACTCGTCGAGGCCGAACATCCAGGTCTCAAGAAGCAGCCAGTTCCCGAGGTTGACGCCGCGCAGCGTGATCGGCTGTCCGGTGTCGTCCACAAACTGGCCGCCCTGCACCCGCACGAACGGCATCGACGCGGTTGTCGAGGCGGCGCACGCCAGCATCGAGAGCACCGCGATGGGAATCATCAAAGACGCATGGTTCATGGCCCGGTGCTCCATCCCCGCGTGAAGAACGGGTTGGCGCCCTCGCGCCGCATGTCGGCCTCGGGGTTCAACTCGAAGAATCGATCCGACGACAAGGAGTCGGCGTGCCCGTCGAGGTACCCCACGTTGATCGCGCCGTTGCCCTCGCCGTGCGGCATGAACTCGGGCTTCCAGTCGGCGAACGCCATATCGAACGTCAGCACCGCGACATCCGGGTGCGAGGCGCGCCCGATCCGGTTGGCCTTCCACACATAATCACGCCCGATCGGCGGCGGCGGGATGAAGATCGCCTCCCAGAAGTTGTAGCGATAGTCGATCTGCACCCGGTCGCTCATGCGGCTCGTGTTGTCGGGCAGGATCTCGTTCGCGAATCCGCGGCCTCGCTCGATCGATGGG
>JBCAXI010000361.1:0-3169 GCA_038534175.1 Planctomycetota bacterium
CGCGCAGCGCCGCCCTGATGCCCGCGGCCAGGCCGGTAGGGCCGTCGATGTCCGCGACCCTCGGCGCACGCTCGCGGGCCCAATCGATGCACGCCGGGCGGATGATGGACGGCCCGCCCATGCCGCTGAACTCGCTCATCGGCAGATCAAACCCGATCGCGTTGCAGCCGGTGCGCGTGGCGTGCTTGGCGTAGAAGCCGAGCTCGAAGAGCCAGCCTCGCTCGAGCACGCGCGGATTGGGCCGCTGACGTCCATCGACGAACCAAGAGACCCGGATGTCTCGCCAGTCGGCCGGCGCTTGAGTCGCCACGGCGGTGGTCCGCGCGGTGCTCGGCCCACCAGAAGGCGCCACCAGCCATCGGGCGCACCCCGTCAGCAACGCGAGGCCGACTCCCAGCAATGTGATTGCTCTAAGCATCTGCAACTCCAGGATTCGCGGAGGCGCCCGCGTCGTCATGGGTGTGGTGGTCGGGCGGCGGCAGCCGCAGATATTTGGCGAGCCGGAACGCTCCCAGATAGAACGGCACGGTGTCGACCATCGCGGCGACCAGCTTGAAGACATATCCCGTCGCGATGAGCACCAGCAATTGGGGCCAGATCGGATTCGCTTCGTTCACGGGAAGGCCGGACGCGAAGTAGTACGTGATTAGGATGACCGCCGTGGTGTCGACGAGTTGGCTCACGATCGTGGAGCCGTTGTTCCTCAGCCACAGGTGGCGCCCCTTCGTCAGGCGCTTCCAAAAGTGGAACACCTGTACGTCCACCAGCTGCGCGAACAGGTACGCGATCATCGACGCGGCGACGGCGCCGAACGCCAGATTCCGAAGCTGGAACAGCGTCCAACCCGTCTCGTCGTATCGGCCCGCCTCGGCGTTCCATTCCGGTGGCGGGGGCATCCCGGTTGCCGCATCGATCGGCGCGAAGCCCGGCAGCGCTGTGCCGAGCCAAAGAATCGCGACCACCCAGACGTTCAGGATGAACCCAACGAACACCACGAAGTTGGCTCGTCGCCGGCCGTAGAGCTCGCTGATGAAGTCGGTGCACAGGAATGTGATCGGGTACGGCAGCACGCCGACCGCGACGGCGAACGCGGTAGCGCCGGGCGCCGTCGCGTCGAAGTCGATCTCGAACAGCTTGATGAACCGTGTGATGCCAAGGATGTTCAGCATCGCGAGCGTGCCGAGGAACAGCCCGGCGAACACAAGGAACAGTCGCTCACGTCGGCGATGCAGCGTGGCCTCGTCGAGCGTCGGCAGCCCGTCGTAGCGGTGCTGCTCGGAAGGAAGAAACTCGTGGGCGGGCATCGGGGCAAGGCTAGCCCCCGGTCTCGGCGGGCGCCGTAGGATCCACCGATGCCCACGACCGACCCTTCGCCGAGCCATGCGACCGTCGAAACGCCCTCCCTGGCCGCACTGATCGAGGCGGCCTTGCTATCCATCGATCGCCCGCTGCCGGCGTCGCGTTTGGCCGAGGCGTTCGAGACGGCGGGCCTCGCGCCGATCTCGAAGGCGGAGATCGATCAGGCCATCGAGCTGCTCAACGCCGAGTACGCCGAGGCGGGCCGCGCCATCCGCATCGAGCAGACCGCCGATGGCTACCGCGTGATGACGCGCGCCGAGGTGGCGCCGCTGATCGCCGCGATCGCCGGCGGCAAGCCCTCAACCAAGCTGAGCAAGGCGGCGCTCGAGACCCTCGCGATCGTCGCGTACAAGCAGCCGATCACGCGCGCGCGGCTCGAAGCGATCCGCGGCGTGGCCTGCGGCGAGGTGCTCCGAGCGCTCATCGATCGGAAGCTCATTACCATCGCCGGTCGCGCCGAAGAGATTGGCCGCCCGATGCTCTACGGCACGACACGCGACTTCCTACGCGTCTTCGGACTCGCGGGCGTGCGAGATCTTCCGCCGCTCGACGCCGCGCCGGGAGAAGGAACCGAGCCAGCCTCGGATTCGGATGTGTAATCGATGCCCTCCGCCGCGATCCAGGCTCCCGCGCCCGTCGAGCGTCGTTCGTCGCTCCGGCTGCCAGGGGGTGTGTTCGCGGGCACGACGCTCTTTGTCGCGATTGGCGCCTTGAACAGTCAGAACAACCTGTTGTTCTGGGTGTTCGGCCTCGCCGTGGGTGCGGTGGTGATGTCCGGGCTTGTCAGCGGCGCCGGTATGATGGGCGTGCGGGCCCGTCGCTCCCCGCTGGAGACCGCGCGGGCTGGCGAGCCGTGGACCGTGCGATATCGCGTGGAGAACGCCGCACGCCTGACGCCCGCCGTGGCGTTGCACGTTGAGGAGCGTAGTACGCGGGGCGGCGTCTCGATCTGGGGATTCGGCGTCGGAGTGGCGCCCGGCGCTCGGGCCACCATCAACGTCACGACCGTCCCCGAGCGCCGCGGGCGAGTCGAGCTCGACGGGCCGAGGGTTTGGTCGACCTTCCCGTTTGGACTAACCCGCAAGCAGATCCGATTCGCGCAGCCGGGCGCCGCGATCATTCTTCCGACGCGGCTGCCGCTGCGAACGGGGATGCTGGGGGACCTGCTCGCGCGGGCCGCGGTCGGTCAGCAGAGCGCTCGTCCATCGAACACGGGTGACGAGCTGTTCGCGGTGCGCGAGTACTCGCCAGGTGACAGCCCGCGGCGCGTCGCGTGGCGAGCGTCGGCCCGTCACGGCGAGCTGCGCGTTCGACAGTTTTCCGAACAGGTCGCCCGATCCGTCTGGCTCGAGCTGTTGGTCGAAGACGCCGAGCCGCACGAGGTCGAACGGACCATCGCGCTCGCCGCGTCGCTCGCGGAGGAGGCGCTTGCGCAACGCGTGTCGGTTGGCGTGTCGATCCCCGCGTGGGGATTCCGCGCCCCGCCGAGTGCGGGCGCGGCCCGCTCGTGCGAGCTTCTCGATGCGTTGGCCGTCGCGGGCCCCTCAGACGAGGCATCAACGCACGCGCGGATCGGTCACACCCCCTCGCGGGACGTGGTGCAGGTCGGAGTGCATGTCGGCCCGGGTGGTTTAGACGTTCGGCGACCCGAAGATTGGCTGGCGGTGGGCGCCTCGATGCCCGCAACGCTCGAGGTGCCGTCGACCGCGGAGCGCGAGCGGATGACGCTGCGCCGCCGGCTCTCGCGTGTGATCGATCGCCTCGTCGGCGGCGGCGACGATTCGGCCAGCGGAGGTGCGGCATGACGCCC
>JBCAXI010000362.1:0-3146 GCA_038534175.1 Planctomycetota bacterium
GTCACGGCCTCTCGATGGTCACGCTGTACCAACTCCGGCGATACTGCGCTTTCGCGTTGGATCTCATCCGACCGCTCGGATCGGGACTGACACCCCTTTCACCCGCTGTGGCGGCGTGGCGGACGGCCATCGCGAGCGAATGGAACCGCGTGCTCGACATCGCCAGCAATCGGGGTGACATCGACGACGACGAGCGTTGGCGAGTGCTCGCCTCGCTCGGCGCCGCGGCCGAGATCGCGCGAGAGTCGATGTATCACAACGGCCTTGGTAAGCCCGTGCAGATCGAGCGTGACCTGGTGCTCGAGTTCTTCGAGCGCACGCGGGATGTCTGCGACGACGCGATCCGCCGAGCCAAGCGCGACGACGGGCTCTACGAGTCGTACAACGTGCTGCACTGGGCCGGCGCCTCGGCGACCGTCGAGCGTCTCCAGCCCATGCTGGAAGGCCAAGTCGCGGTGCTCTCGTCGGGCACGCTCGCGGCACACGACGCCGCCGAGTTACTCGACGCGCTGTTCGAGAGCGATCTGTACCGAGAAGACCAGCGGACCTTCATGCTGTATCCGCGTGTCGACCTGCCCGGCTACATGGACCGCAACATCGTGCCGCAGGACGCGATCGATTCGAACGAGCTGCTCAGCCGCGCGCTGAACGCGCCAGAAACAGAGCTCATCATTCGCGACGCGGCGGGCGCGGCCCGCTTCCACGCCGACCTGGACTCCCACCGCGCCTTGGGCGACCGGCTCGATCGCCTCGCCGGAAGGGGCGGCTGGACGGAGCTCGTCGCATCCCATCAATCGGCGGTGCACGACGCATTTGAGCGCACGTTCCGGCACGCGAGATTCACCGGACGCTCGGGACGCATGCACAAGTACGAGGGCTTGGGCTCGGTGTACTGGCACATGGTGTCCAAGCTCCTGCTCGCATCGCAAGAGTGCTTCTTTGAGGCCAGGGATGCCGGAGCCGATCAAGCGCTGCTCGACCGACTGCGCGAGCACTACTTCGCGGTTCGGTCGGGGCTTGGGTTCCACAAGACGCCCGCCGAGGTGGGCGCCGTGCCGCACGAGCCGTACTCCCACACACCCTGGAACGCCGGCGCCCAACAGCCGGGCATGACTGGCCAGGTGAAGGAGGGCGTGATCGCACGACTCGGCGAGCTGGGAGTGCGCCTGCGTCGCGGCGTGATCGGATTCGACCCCACGCTGCTCGATCGCGACGAGCTCCTCGACGCGCCGGGTCGGCTTCGGCTGAGCGGCAACACGGACCGCTCGATCGAGGTTCCCTCGAACGCGGTCGCACTCTCGATCTGCGGCACGCCGATCGTGCTCCGCATGGGCGACACGGACCGCGTGGTCGTTGTCGCGGAGGACGGCGCGGAGACCGCGATCGAGGGGCGATCGCTCACGCGGGAATGGAGCCGCGCCGTGTTCGCTCGCGGCGGACGCGTGGACTCGATCCACGTCGAGATCGCATCGGACGACCAGTGAGTCTTGCAGCCGAAAGGAACGCCATGCCCGCGATCATCCGAACGTTCATCTTGGTGGTGATGTCCGCTGTTGGGGGACAGGCCCTGGCGGAGGAGCCCGCTTCCGATTTGGCCCAGGACGCCTCCTCGCTACTCGATGGGCGCGTGCTGGCTGTCTGCTACTCGGGGTTTCGAGCAGGCCAGCACCCCGACCGGGGCGACGGTGCCGTCAATCCCTCCGATGAGGAGATCCTCGAAGACCTCCGCATCCTCCTCCGAGACACACCGTTCCGGCTGATTCGCCTGTACGACAGTCAGGAGAACTCAAAGGCGGTGCTCCGACTGATCAAACGGCACAACCTCCCGATGCGAGTCATGCTGGGCGCTTGGCTCTCCGCAGAAGTCAGCAACCCAGGATGCCCCTGGCATCCCGACCCGTACCCGGAAGAGGAACTCGCGGCGAACCGCGTCGCCAACGCCGAGGAAGTCAGCCGCGCAATCCAGCTCGCACAACGCTATCCCGACATCGTCGGTTCGGTTGCGGTCGGCAACGAGGCGCTGGTCGGCTGGACGGATCACATGGTGCCGGTGGATGCCGTGATCGCATACGTGCGCGAGGTCAAGGCCGCCATCGGGCAGCCGGTCACGGTCGCGGACAACTACGACTGGTGGGCCACATCAGGCGCCCGCCTAGCCGCGGAGCTCGATTTCGTCTCGGTGCACATCTACCCCATCTGGGAGCAGCGGGACATCGATGACGGGCTGAGCTATGGCATCGAGAACATGCGGCGCGTGCGCGCCGCGTTGCCCGAGAGCCAGCTCGTCATCACCGAGGCCGGCTGGGCCACCACCGCCAGCGAGTTTGGCGAGCGCGCGTCGGAAATCAAGCAGCTCCGCTACTACCGCGAGCTCTTCGCCTGGGCGAGCGAGATGAACATTACCACGTTCTTCTTTGAGGCATTCGACGAGAGCTGGAAGGGCGATCTGAACAACCCGCTCGGAGCCGAGAAGCACTGGGGCCTCTACTTCGAAGATCGCACGCCGAAACTCACGATCGAGTCGTTATCGGAAGAAGAACGCCGTGCCGAGACGCCGGCCGCCGGCCCATAAACCACTCACGCGCGCCGCGGACTGATCGGGACGCGCAGGTTGCGTTCGCAAGTCCGTGATCCAACATCCGAAACAGGCGGAGGAGCCGCAAATGTCGCCCGCACCGGCGAGGATGGGTGAACGACGCGACCGGCCGAACCGATAGTTTCACCGGGGCACCACTCGACCTTCGGACGCCGCATGTCGTTGCCATCTACCAGATCGGTCCGCGGCGCCTCGGCCGCATTGACACGAGGTCGGCGCCCGCTGCTGCTCGGCGGCTTGCTCGTGATCGTCGCCGTGGTGATGGTCTGGTCGCAGAGCCACCGGGCCGCCATCGAGCACGCCCGCCAGGTGCATCACGAGGCGACGATCGCCGCGGGGTTTGAGCTCTCGCACCAGATCCAGCAGATCGAGTCCGCGATGATGGCAGGGCGCGCCCTCTTCGTCGCCAGCCAGGCCGTCGATCGGGACGAATGGGAGAGCTTCGTCGATGAGCTCAAGAACACAAAGGGACTAAGCGGCACGGCGGGCTTCGGCGTCATCCGCCGCGTCAAGGCGGGCGAGGCATCGGTGTTTGTGGAGCACATGCGCG
>JBCAXI010000363.1:0-3139 GCA_038534175.1 Planctomycetota bacterium
TCGCGCTCGAGCTGGGCGACCAACGCCTGCTGCGTGTCGCGCTCGCGCTGCCGGAGGTCGAGGACGGTCTGGAGAGTAAACACAAACGGCCGCGGCATTATTGGACCTCCTGGGGTGCCCCGATTGGGGCCACACCTTCGGGTGGTGCGTGCGTCGCCAATTCTTCGGCCTGCGAAATTAGCTTCATGAGCCGTGAGAGCGATTCATCGAATCTCTCATCCTCGTCCTCCTGCTGACGCAACAACGCCTCGATTGCCGGACGCAGGGCGATCGCCGCATCCGTCTCAGCGCTCGACCCCCTCACATAGGCCCCGATCTGCACCAGATCCTCCACCTTGCGATACGCGCCCAAAAGGCGCGACAGCGCGCGCCGCGCGTGGGTGTGCTCTCGGGTGGTCACTTGGTCCGCGACGCGGCTGATCGAGTCGAGCACGTCGATCGCCGGGAAGTGCGCCCGCTGGGCCAATTCGCGCGACAGCACGACGTGTCCGTCGAGAATGCCGCGAGCCGCGTCCGCGACGGGCTCGGTGAGGTCGTCGCCCTCGACGAGGATGGTGTAGAGCCCCGTGATCGATCCGCCGCCCGATGTCCCCGGCGCGGCGTCCACCCCGCCGGCCCGCTCGAGCAGCAGCGCGAGTTGGGCGAACACGCTGGGCGTGTAGCCCTTGCTCGCGGGCGGCTCCCCGACACTGAGCCCGACTTGCCGCTGGGCGTGCGCAAATCGAGTGACCGAGTCCATCATCAGCATCACGTCGCGCCCGCGGTCGCGGAAGTGCTCGGCGATGCAGCAGGCGTACTTCGCCGCTCGGATGCGCATCAGCGGCGACTCGTCGCCCGTCGCGACGACCACCACCGAGCGGGCCATGCCCTCGGCGCCCAACGCCTGCTCGATGAACTCGCGCACCTCGCGCCCGCGCTCGCCGATGAGCGCGATCACATTCACGTCCGCGTTCGTGCCCCGAGCGATCATGCCCAGCAGCGTGCTCTTGCCCACGCCCGGTCCCGAGAACACACCGAGGCGTTGGCCCACGCCCATGGACGTCATCAGGTCGATCGCTCGCACGCCGGTGAGCATCTGCCTGTTCACAGGCCGACGACGCAACGGCGAGAGCGGCTCGGGCGTGAGCGATCGCGGTTGGGTCTCGCTCGGCGTGGGCGCGATGTCGAGCGGCGCGCCGAGGCCGTTGAGCACCCGACCGAGCAACCGATCCCCCACCGGCGCCGACGGGGAGACCTGCTCGCCGACCACGCGATCACCCGGACGAACGCCCGACGCAACGCCGAGCATCATGATGATCGCCTGCTCGCGTGTGAACCCAACGATCTCGCCGAACGAGTCGCGCGTGGCGCCGTCGCCCGACATGATGCGGACCAGCGAGCCGACGGGCAGCGGCAGATCGTCGACCAGCACGGTCATCCCGCGGAGCGAGGCGATGACACCCTCGATGCGCATCGGCATCGATCGACGCACACTCTCGATGGCGGCCGTCAGCGCGCTCACGGGCTCGGCTCCTCGTCGCTCGGTGGCTCAAACGCGTCGCCGAGTGCATCGGCTGATGTGCTGGTTGATCCATCACCCGGCAGCATGGCCATCACCAGCCGATCGATCTGGACGCCGATCGATGCGTCGAGGACGCCGCCCGCGGCGGTCCGCCCCACACACGAGCCGGGCACGAGGTTGGGATCGGTCTCCAGCTCGGCGTGCTCGATCGCGGTGAATCGGGAGAGCAGGTCCGGCAGCGCGCGCTCGAGCGACGCCCGATCGTCGGGATGCACCACCAGCGAGAGGCGCGTCGAGCTGGCCACCATCCGCATGACGGCCTCGGCCAGCGGCGCCGCGCCCTCCAGCCGCAACGCCACCGCGCGATGGGTGACGCGTTCGGCGACCAGGGCAGCCAGCCGGATGAGGTCGTCCCTCGTCGCGGAGAGCAGCCGAACTCGGTCTTCATTAAATCGCTCGAGCGCCTCCAGCCACGCGGATTGCAACTTCTGCAGCGATTGCGAGTCGGCGTCGAGCGCTTCGCGGCGGCCTTGCTCGCGCCCGGCCTCGACCCCCTCGGCGAACCCGGCCTCGCGTCCCTGCTCGAAGCCTCGCTCGGACGCGCCCTCGATCAGCTGCTCGCGCTCGGCCTTCGCTTCGGCGACGACCTCGTCGGCCCGGTCTCTCGCGCGCGTGACGAGCTCGTCGCCCTGACGCGCGAGGTCGCCCAGGTTCAAGGGCGTGGGGCGCAGCGCAGCATGCCGCGCGTCGGTCGTGCGGATCACGCCCATCGCGAACTCTCCGACCGCGCGAGCGTCAAACGATCATCTCCTCGTCGCCGCCGCCGCGACCGGTGATCATGACCTCGCCCGCTTCCTCGAGACGCCGGACGATATCGACGATCCGCTGCTGCGCGCTCTCCACGTCCGACAGGCGAACGGGACCCATGAACTCCATGTCCTCACGCACCATTTCGGCGGCGCGCTGCGACATGTTCGCGAGGATCTTCTCCTTGAGCTCCTCGCTGGCCGTCTTCAACGCGAGCGAGAGCTCGTCGTTCTCGACCTCCTTGAGCACGGACTGGATGCCCTTGTCGTTCACCAGCATGATGTCCTCAAACACGAACATCAGACGGCGGATCTGGTCGACCAGATCGGGGTCCTCGGCCTCGATGCCCTCGAGGATCGCCTTCTCTGTCGCGCGGTCGGCGAGGTTGAGGATCTCGGAGACAGTGGGCACGCCCCCGGCCTTTTCCATGCTCTGCATGAGCATGTTGCTCAGGCGACTCTCGAGCCCCTTCTCCACCTCGCGGATGACCTCTGGGTTGGTCTGCTCCATGTTCGCGATGCGCTTGATCACCTCGATCTGCTTCTGCTGCGGCAGGCCGGTGAGGATCTCAGAAGCCTTGTGGTGCGAGAGATGGCACACGATCAGCGCGATCGTCTGCGGGTGCTCGTCCTGGATGAACGTCAGCAGGTTCTCCGACTCGGCGCGCTGCAAGAAGGAGAACGGCGTCTTCTGCACCTGCGTCTGGATTTGCTGCAGCACGCGATCGGCCTCGCTGCCCTCCAGCGAGCTTTGCAGCAGCGACTTGGCGTAGTCCAGATTGCCCTCGGCCGCGTAGCGCGTCGCGATCGAGATGTCGTAGAACTCCTGCAT
>JBCAXI010000364.1:0-3128 GCA_038534175.1 Planctomycetota bacterium
CCGCCATCGCTGCCGCGGCGGATGGGCTTGCGCATGCCGCGAAGCCTGGCGGGGTTGCGCTGGTGGATGTCGTATCCGTCGCCAGCGGGCTGGAACGAGAGCCGCTCGTCATCGGCGAACGCGAAGAGCATGAGATTGTCGGTCCACTCCGAGTCGTCGTCTCGATAGCGGTCGATCGCGTTCCACATCGCCAGCCATGGCAGCGCGAGTCCCTCGGCGGGCTTGAGGGGTGCGACGAGCTCTTCGAGCTGTTTCGCAACGTTGCCCGAGATCACCTCGTCGGCATCGAGGATGACGAAGTGCGTGCCGCCGATTTCTCGGCCGCGTTCGAGCAGGGCTTGCATGATCGCGGCCTCGGCCCAGGCCGGGTCGCTCCATCGAAGCGCATGGACGCGATCGGGATGTTGCGAGGCCACCCGATCGATGATCTCGGGCGTTCGATCGGTCGAGCAATGGTCAACGATCACCACCTCGTCGAGGCATCGCAACGCGGCGGGCAAGCTCAGGCCCAGCACCCATTGCTCGTTGCGAACTTTCATCAATCCCACCAGCTTGGATGACATGGTCGTTCTCTCTTGTGGCGCCCGTGTGGAGCGCGTGTCGGGTTGCGGCGGCGGGTTGAATTGCCTCAGGCGGCGCTCGCCGATTCGAGATCTCCGAACGCGCGCATGAACGTGTCCATCATGGTCTGGATCACCTCGTACTTGACGTGGATGTTGTCCGCCTCGTACGGGTCGGTCATCACCTGTCGGATGATCTCAAACGAGGGGAAATACTTGACCTCGGTATGTCGCGTCAGGAACTCGTCGATCGCGACGCGCAGGCGAGCCTTGCTGGCGGCGTCGGATATGACCGCCGCGTCGTTCCGGTAGGTGGCGCGGAGCGGCACGGGCGAGAGCGTCGTGATCAGTTGCAGTCGCGGATTGATGTCTCGGGCGATGGCGTAGAACCGCTCGAGGTGCGCGAGGCTCTCCTCGACGGACAGCATCTCGAATCGATGGGCCTGCTCATCGAGCACGCCCTTGGGCGGGGCCATGGCGAAGATGGCGCCGTCGGCGATGGACCGCCACACCTCGGACATTCCCAGCGTGACGATCAGCACCTCGGCGCGTTCGAGCATGAGTCGGCAGGCCTTAGCGTGGCGGTCGAGCTCGATCGCCATGGCTTGCTCGTCGGGCCAGCCGACGAAGACGCGGTAAGGGTCCATGATCGAGCGGTCGTAGCGCCACAGTCGCTCGGCGGGGTGGAACGCGTCGATGGCTCGCTCGGCGATCTGCGCGAGCGTGCCCGGGTTGTACACGAGTCCGACCCGAAGGCTGGTGTGCTCGGCGGCCGTCCCGTGCTCGGCTTGCACGTACCGATACCCGTGATCGAGCAGCCAGGTGCGAATGTTGGAGGCGAAGCAACTACCCAGCGACGCGACACGCGTGGCACGATCGATCAGGCCCGGCGCGGGGTGGGCGATGTGTGAGGTGAGTGGGGTGCCCTTCTTGGGGTAGATCTGGCAGCGGTTGCGGCGGACCAGCCGCACCTCACGGCTGGGGCTGTGAACGCAGCGCAGCAGCGGGTCGGTTCCGGCTTCATCCGTGATGAGGGGTGCGTCGTCGGGCGACATGTGGTTCCGTTCGGGATCTGTGTGATTCGATTCTGAAGTTCCTATCGGCCGGATGGGGGTGTGATCTGCGTGAATCTCGGACGTTGCTAGAAGCAGGGTCCCGATCGAGCCGATCACAAACCGATAGAACGAGATGTGACCGCTCACCATCGGAGACCGAAGCATGCCCGCCCTCGACGCACCACGCTGGGACACCCCGCGGGACCTCGCATCGCTCGAGATGCACCCGTCCGGCTTCCACGGGGATCTACACCTGCACGAGCTTGTCGAGTCGCTGGCACCGTGGGCGGATCTCTTTCTGGAGACCGGCACGAACGTCGGATCCACGACGGGTCATGTCGCGCGGCGTTGGCCCTCGCTGGAGGCGCACACGTGCGAACCGCATCTGGACGCGTGGGCCGCGGCCCGGGACCACCTCAGCGGCTTCGAGTCGGTGACGGTGCACCACGAGGCGTCTCCAGCGTTTCTGACCGATCTGCTCCGAGCGCACCCCGAGATGACGAGTCGCACGCCGCTGTGCTGGCTCGACGCGCACGCGCCCGGCGTGGCGTGGCCGATTCTCGACGAGATGCGATTGCTTTCGGAGCGATTCGAGCGTGCGATGGTGCTGGTCGACGATTGTCGGGTGCCGGGCCACACACAGTTTGGTTTCGATGCGTACGAGGGCGTGGCGTGCGAGCCGTCGTATGTGCTTCCCTCGGTGATGCAGCCCGACGCGCGGGTCGTGCTGCCAACGTACGCGGATCGGACGTCCTCGCACCATCCGCTACGGGGCGTCATGCTGGTGCACTGGGGTGTGGGCTGGTCCCTCCCAGAGGCACTGCGAGACCGGTTTGAGTCGCTCGCGCGTGACGAGGCGATCACCCGGCGGTGATCCAACGTCTCAGGAGTCCGCGCCGCGTGCGATCTGGTTGGCGCTCCGGGACTGGCGTCTGAAGCAGGCGTGTGAGATCGAGGATTGAGCTTGGGATTGGGGCCCGCGTCGGCGGATGGTCAGGTGCTCTACTATCGCGGGGTCAGTGGGTATGGAGAGTGCGGGGCGCGTGGCCCGCCTCGATTCAGCCCGACCACGACCGCGAAGGAAGCCGAGATGACCCATCCGCACGCAGCGTCCTCGTCCCATGGTGGCGGCCACCCCGGCGCCGCTGTTGATCCGAACGGCCTGGCGATGATGCTCCGGACCGGCACGCAGGATTTGCACGACCAAGCCGAGTCCGGCGACTTCCAGCAACGGATGGTCGACGGCAAGCTGGTGCGAGACGAGTTCGTCGCGTTCCTCCAGCAGATCTGGCACGTGCACGCCGCGATGGAGCCGTTGCTGCGATCGGCGGCGGGGAGCGAGCCGCGGCTGGGCGCGATGCTCGAGGCGGATCACTATCGGCTCGAGAAGATCGAGGGGGATCTTCGGGATCTGGGCGCGGAGCGATCCGATGAGCGCCTCGATTCGACTAAGCGGTTCATCGCCTCGATCGAGGCGCTCGCGTCGGACAATCCGCTGGCGCTCGTGGGCGTG
>JBCAXI010000365.1:0-3127 GCA_038534175.1 Planctomycetota bacterium
AATCTCGACCGGGATCATCAGCGGCCAGATGAACTTGGGCGCGCCACCGGTGAGGTGGGCCGCGTAGCCCTTGACGCCCAGCTCCCGCAGTCCGGCGGCGTTAATCACGACAAACGAGAAGAACGCCAGCACGCCGGTGACGGCGAGATTCTGCGTCGCGGTGCCGCCCACGGGGGCGATGTGCGCCTTCTTCCACCCCAGGCCGAGGACCTCCCCGAGGATGAACATCATGTCCAGAATGGGGACGAGCCCGAGCAGGTTGTTGACCAAGATGAAGAAGAAGAGCGTCCACAGGTAGGGCATGAACCGCGAGGTGCGCTCGTGCAGCATCGGCTCCACGACCTTGTCGCGGAGATACATGCAGATCACCTCGATCATGTGCGCGAGGGGGTTCTTGGTGGTGTAGCGAGCCGCGCCCTCGGACTCGGGTCCGGTCGCGACGTGGCCGGCGACCCACTTGAACCCGAGGCACACGATGAGGCCCGAGAGCACCAGCGTGCCGACGTGGGCCGACCAGGCCCAGCCAACGAACGGATGGTTGACGACGTGGTCGACCGGGTTGGGCCCGGAATCGCCCGCGGCGAGTGCGGCGGAGGCAATGGCGAGTTCGAGGGATTCCCCGATCATGCGGGCTCCGTGGCCGGCTGGCCTTCCAGGGGGTGCGTCAGGACGGCGGGCAGCAAGCCGCGGAACGTTTGCGTCCAGGTGAGCAGCACGCCGATCGAGGCCAGAAGATAGCCGCCCCAGAAGGGCAGGTGGTTCATGCCGGCGTCAAAGGCGATCGTCGCGGCAACCCCGACGGTCGCGAGCAAGCGGACGCTCGACTCGGCGATGACCGCGACGGCCCAGGTAAAGAGCAAGCGCGATCCGAGCAATGCGAAGACTGTCAAGCCGAGCGCCGCGCCGACGAGGACGACCAGCACCGCGGCGCCGACATCGGAGAGCACCTGGGGTGCGGGCATTCCGAAGAGAGCACTGGCCGTGGCGGCGACCATGAAGCCGAGCGAGCAGGAGCCCAAGGCGAGCATCGCCAGACGCCCGATCGGCGCACGAGCCTCGTTGCCAGCGGCGGGCTGGGCCTCGGTTGGGCTCGTCTTGGTGGGCTCGATGCCGGGCATCTGTTCGGTCGCTCTCCGCGGGGCGTCCCCTCCGCCGTGCCAGGGGGTGCAAGGGTAGGAACGACCCTTGACAGCGGCGAGCGGTCTGACCGTTGAATTTCCGGTTTCGCAGGAGTCGGGGCCCGGGTCAGGGCTCGATCTGGTCATCTTGCGGGTGATCTCGCGGCGTGCGCGATTTCGAGATGGGCGGGGTGTTGGCCTTCAAGAGGTGAAGGGCGTCTTTCACGAATCGGTAGGCGCCCCCGATCAGCCCCAAGATGCTCAGGGTCATGAGCCAGACGGGCGTGGTGTTGAACACCCAGTCGATGAGCCCGCCGAGGAGCGCGCAGCCGATGACGGCGTAGCCGAAGCTCATCGCGACGCTGCCCGCGATCATGACCTGGCTGCGGTCGCCACCGCCGAACCGGGCGCTCGGGCGCGACGCGTGGCGCCCAGGTCGATTGGGCGGCTCTTGCAGCTCGGGCGGGATCGGGGGCGGTGGTACGGGGCTCATCGCGGCGTGCTCACGTGATGGCCTTGAGCCCGAACTGTCGAGCGACGTCGATCGCCTCGCCGAGCTTGGCGACGTCCTTGCCCCCGCCCTGGGCCTGCTCCGGCTTGCCGCCGCCCTTGCCGCCGACGACCTGGGAGGCCGCGCGAACCCAGTCGCCGGCCTTGAGCCCGTGGTCGATCAGGGGCTTGGGCACGCCGGCGATGATCGCGATCGAGCCGGCGTCGCGGTCGGGGCTGATCAGCATGACCGCGGCGGACGAGCACTGCGATTGGATGATCTTCATCGCGGCCTGCAGCGCCGCGCGGTCGGAGCCGCAGTCGATGTCGCGGACGATGATGCTGTCGGCGGCGCCTGCGGATTCCTGGGCAATCACCTTGGCGCGCGCCTCGGCGGCCGTGCGCCGCTCGCCCGCCGCGGCTTTCTGCGCGGCCTTGACCTTGTCTTGCAAGCCGCCGAGTTGGGCACGCAGCTCGGCCTTACGCGCGACGGGCATGGTCAACGCGTCGATGTCGTTGGAGATCGCGGTCGCCTCGGCGGCCAGCTCCGCCGGGGGCAGCTTGTCAGCGCTGGCGATGCGCTGGGCGATGCCATCGGCGGCCTGGTTCGCCGCCACGGCCGGCGCGCCGGTGAGGGCGACGACGCGGCGGACGCCCTTGGCGATGCCTTCCTCGTGGACGATCGCAAAGGTGCCGATGTCTTTGGTGGTCTCGACGTGCGTGCCGCCGCAGAACTCGATGGAGGTCTTGAGCCAGTCGGGATCATCGGGCTTGTCGGTGAGGGCCGTGACGGGGGCGCCGACGGAGACCACGCGCACGGGATCGGGATATACCTCGCCGAAGACCGCGCGGAGGCCGTTGATCTGCTTGGCAAGCATCAGCGGCGCCGGCTCGGCGTAGACCCGCTCGTCGGAATCGACGAACTCCTTCACGATCGCCTCGACCTCGGCAAGCTCTTCCGCCGAGACGGGCTGGTTGTGGTCGAAGTCGAAGCGGAGGCGGTCGTGGTCGACGAGCGAGCCCTTCTGGTCGACGTTGCCTTCGAGGGCCTGGCGCAGGCCGAAGTTGAGCAGGTGCGTCGCGGTGTGATTGGCCTGCACAGCCTTGCGACGCGTCGGATCGACGTGCAACTGCACACCCTCGCCGACCTTGAACTGGCCCTTGGCGAGGCGCCCGATGTGCAAGACGTACCCGCCGAACGAGCGCACCTCCTCGACGCGGAACTCGGCCTTGTGCGCGCGATCGCTGACGCGCCCGTGGTCGGCGACCTGGCCGCCCATCTCGCTGTAGAAGATGGTCTTGTCGAAGATCAGCCCGATGCGGCCCAGCCCGGTCTCGTTGGGGTCGGTGTGGTCGTCGAACGTGCGCCCGTCCCAGATCGCCTTGATCGTGGCGGCGTGGTCGGTCGGGTTGAACTTGTCCGAGTCGTCGGTGGGATCGCACTTGAACGTGGTCTTGAGCGTGTCGATCGCCTCGGGCGTGAGCTCGAGGCGTTTCTCGGCGTCCTTGGCGCCCGCGCG
>JBCAXI010000366.1:0-3124 GCA_038534175.1 Planctomycetota bacterium
TTCAACTGGTGGACCAACGGTCAAACACGCAGTGAGGAGTGCCTCTGGCGTCAGTAATCCTTTGCCGAAGAGCCCCATTTTTCGGAGCCCGGTGAGAACTACCTCGCTGCTTACCAGACTATATCCGGTCGAGACTCGCCTTGATAACCACCTGAGGTAGGATTTCTCGGTCCGAAGCGCGGCAGCAGCCCAACTCTCGAAACTGACGCCCAAGAGCACCCATTCCTCGCACCGCTGCTAACCGAGAGTCAGAGAGCGCGAGAGTCTCGCCCCGGCCAGCCCGCCAAACCAGGGGTTCCGGTCGCCCCCCACTCGCCAATGCCAAACCCGAGAGCGCACCACCCCGGCCCGCACGCCCCCAAGCGGCCCGATCCGACCCCGCCCCAGTAAACAAACAGGCCCGCGTCCTTTGGACACGGGCCCGCCAAGCTCCCCGAGTAGGACTCGAACCTACAACCTAGCGGTTAACAGCCGCTCGCTCTACCATTGAGCTATCGGGGATCGGATTGCACTTCCGGCCGGAGCCGGCCAGAAGCCTAGCCGGCCCGCCCGAATCGTCAAGAAACAGCGACCCATCCCGCCGCGAATGTCGTGGGTCCCCGTCGTGCGATCGGAGGAGCTTGCCTTGGCCCACACCCTACGAAGCTCGCGTCAGACCTGGATGGCCCTGAGCGTCTGCCTGGCGTGTTCGCTTGGCCTTGGCCAGATCCCCACGCCGCCGGCGGCGACCCCCGCGGCGCCGGTCGCCAACCCACGCCCCGCCGATCTGTTCGTGTACTACTTGGGTTGGCGATGGAGCCCCGGAGATCGCCACCGCTATGACCTCGAGGTCCGCGAGTCGCTGGAAGTCAGCCGAGAAAGCGGCTCGAACGAGTCGGCGAACAGCGTCGCTCGTTGGCGCGTCTCGGATAGGGTTGTGGGCCCGGCGGACTCAACCACGCCGGACGACGGGATCGTCTCGGTTGAGCGGACGTTCGATCGCGTCGGGTTCGAGCTTCGGCACCCGTTGATGACGGGGGATGAGGCTGTTCAGTTCGAGATCGAGCAACCGGGCGCCGACGAGGACGTGCCCGCCATGTTCCGCTCTTCGGCCCGCATGGTCGGCCGGTCCCTTCGGTTCGATGTCGATTCGATGGGCCGGGTCTACGACGCGTCGTACGTCGATCGGGACGTCGCGGGCGTGCCGCCGGTGGAGCGTTGGATCCCCTTGCTCGATGGCACGATGGCGCTGGCGCCCGGCGCCGACGTGGTGCTCGGCGACACCTGGACCGCCTCGATGGAACTCCCGCTCGCGAGCGGCCCGCTGCGCGTGGACCGCCTCTCGAAGCTCAAGTCCATTCGGCGTGGCGCCGGCGAGCGCGTCGGCGTGATCTCCATGCTCGCCGAGCCCATGGAGGCGATCGATCAGACGCAGCCCCCGCCCGTGGAGGTCGGCCGCCCGCGGCTCGACACCTACGCCGAGCACGGCGAGGCGATGTTCGACCTCGTGCGCGGGCACGCGCTCCGAGTGCAGCTCAAGTCGCTGGCTCGCTTCCGAGTGCGCGAGAACGACGGCTCGGTCACGACGCATTGGCTGCGTCGCGAGATCAACCTGGAACGCATCGACGAAGCCGCCAAGGACTCGGCTGAGCCGCGGCCAAATCTCGGACCGAGCCAGGCCCCGAGCCAGGCCCCGAGTCGGGCCCCGAGTCGGGAATGAGCTCGGAATGAGCCCCTCGCTCGTGACGCACTATCGACGACTCGCGATCCTGGCCTGGCTTACGACCGTCGTGCTCGCCGCGCCGGTGGCGCACGCCGCGCGTGGCGTGTTCGACCTAGAGCGCGGGCGTCCCGATTCCATTGTTCTGATGCGTCCGGGTGCCGTGCATCTTGAAACCGCGCCCGCGACGCGCCAACAGCGCGAGATGGTTGGTGTCTTGCGCGTGCTCGATGCGCGTGGCTACCGGATGCTGCGCGGCACAGAGCAGCGGCACCGCGTGATGCTCGAGGGCGTGGACCTCGTCGGCGGGCGTCCGCTGTTCGACGCCCATGTCCGATCGGCCAACGAGTCGCTCGTTGTCTCGGTCGTGGAGCACGCCGACGGGAGCGTGCTCGCCCGCCGCTCCGACGATCCCGACACACTCGCCCGGTTGGACGCCGATCGAGTGGACGAGCTGTTGCGCGACGCCCCGCGGTTTCGAGGCGACTTCGTCGCGATCGCCGCACCGACGCCCGGGGGCGTCACCGCCGATCTGCCGCAGCCGTACCTCGCGGGCTTGGAGCGGCTCGACGCCCAGACGGTCTCGCGCCGCCTCTACGGCGGGCGACGCACACGTGTCGCGCCCGTCTCGCGTGACCTGCTTGCCGAGCGTCTGGTCATCCGTGCCCCGGCCGGGTATGACCCTCTTCGCCCCGCTGGCCTGGTCGTCTGGGTCGATCCCACCGATCGCGGCACGCCGCCCGCGATGCTGCATCGGGCGTGCGACGAGCTCAACCTGGTCGCGATCGGCGCCGCCGACAGCGGCAACGGGCGCCCGTTCGTCGACCGCATGCAGCTGGTGCTCGACGCCGCGGCCAGCGCCCAGGAGCGGTACCACATCGATCCGGAGCGCATCTACCTCGTCGGCTTCTCGGGCGGCGGGCGGATCAGCTCCATGATGGTCGCGTGTTTCCCCGACGTGTTCGCGGGCGCCGTGCCGATCGGTGGGCTCAACCACTCGTCGCAGGTCCGCACGCCGGATGGGAAGACGTGGCCCAAGACGTATGAGCGTCCTCGGGGCCGACGCCTCGCCGAGCTCCGCACGCGTCGGGTCGCGGCCATCTCCGGGCCAAGCGACTTCAACTACGAGCAGATGCTGGCCTACGCCAAGGGCTGGCGGCGCGACGGCGTGCCATTCCGCTTTATCGATGTGCCAGGCCTGGGTCACGAGCTGCCAGCGCCAGACGTGATGGCGGGGGCACTGCGATGGATCGACGAGCCGTGGCGCGAGCGTCGGGCCGAACACCTCACGATGGCGGAGCGAGAGATCGATCGTGTCGTGTCGGTGGCCGCCGATCGCGAGATCTCGCCGAACGGGCGCCGGGAGCTGATCGAGGGGGTGACGTGGGCGGTTTCGCGCCGCCGGTCAAGATCGACGCGCGTCAG
>JBCAXI010000367.1:0-3118 GCA_038534175.1 Planctomycetota bacterium
GCTCGTCCGACGCGTTCTGGTACAGCGTCTCCACCCGGCGGCGCTCCACGAGCTGACGCAGATAGACGACCTCGTACCCGTCGCCGTCGGCGGCGGGGGTGGACTCGAGCACCACGAACTGCGGGGCCTCGCCCAGCACGGTGCCCGCCTTCTCGCCAAGGTCCAGGTACGCCTGCAACGCCTCGTCGGGCGCCGAATTGGGCGTGACCAGCGCGGGCACGATGCCCGCGGCCTGCATCGAGCTGGACTGCGCGCCAAGCGGGCCGCCGGGACGACCGAGCGTGAAGGTGAGCAGCACGACCGCCGCGGCGGCCCAGCCGCCGTAGCTCCACAGCGCGCGCAGGCGCGCGGTCAAGCCGTCCGAGAGTCGCGCCTCGATCGGCGCCTCGATCTCATCGGCGACGGACGTCTCGCGGCGCACCGCGATCGCCAGATCGTCATGGGCGCGCTGCGCCTCGCCCAGCTCGGCCCAGATGTTCTGGTCCTCCGAGGCAAGCCGCTTGAAGGCGGCCCAGTCTTCGGCCGACGCCTCGGCGTCGATCAGGCGGCTGAGCAGGACGTCGCGATCCGGCGCGCCGTCTTCGAGATAGGTGTGGTCGGTCATGGTGTGCTTCCCCCGTTCATCCCACTGGATCCGGCGCTAGATCCGCCGTTGGATCCGTTTATTCGTCGGCGCGCCCTGGGCAACGCGGGCGTGCGCGCCTTGGGCGAGGCCTGGCCCGCGTCGTCGATCGCGCGGGCCTTGGCCATCTCGCGGAGCATCCGGCGCCCGCGGGCGATGCGGGTCTCGACGGTCGTCTCGGGCAGGCCCGTGATCGCCGAGATCCGCCGATAGCTCATCCCCCGCGCGCACCGGAGCAGCAACGGCTCGCGATAGGCCTCGGGCAACTCCTCGGCCAGGTCGAGCAGGCGCCGGGCCTCCTCGCGCTCGGGCGCGGGCGGGGGCGTCGGCTGGTCCTGACGCGGGAGGGTGTGCTCGTCCACGCCGCCGCCGGCGACACGCCGACGGACGGTCTGCTTGCGTCCCGCGGCCCGTGCGGCGTTGACCGCGATCTGGCGCAGCCAGCCCGCGATCGATGACTCGTCACGCACATGCGTGATGTTCCGGACCATCGAGAGCGCCACGTCTTGCAGCAAGTCATCGAGCTCGACCTCCCGGGGCTTGTGGGACAGCAGCACGGTCGCGATCCAGCCGCGGTGCTCCTGCCAGACCGTCCGGATCGCGTCGGGATCGCCGCGGACGGCGTCCTCGGCGGCGCTCCGCGTTCGGCGTCCCTTGAAAGGGGCCCGCGCCCCCCCCGCGAGTGAGCCCACCAATTGAAGGTGGGGCTTGGTTTCCAGGGCTCTGGACGCCGCCTCGGACTCTCGCGGCCCCTCACCAACCGACGGGCCGGTGGCCAGCTCGCCCGATGGCGGGTCTGATGGTGGGTTCGATGGGGCGTCGTCGGTCCGCACGCGTCCTCCGGTCTCCCACCCGGATGCGCCGCTCCTGTTCTTCCGTCACGACCCGTTCCAGTTTCTTGGCTCGGCTCGAGATTCTGATGGGGTCTTGGCTTGGCCGGCACTCGTCTGGGCCTGGCGCGTGGTCCCAGTGTGATCCCTTGTGACCTGCCCATTGACCCGCCGATGATGGCGGACGCACTAGCATCCGGCTCCTCCGATGAGTCTCGAGCCCCCCCCCCAACTTCCTTCCGACGCGCCTCGTGGCTCGAGCCGAGCGGGCCGACCGAGCCCCGAGGAGGAGTTCCACGACGCGAGCATGCCGCTGGGCGATCACCTGGAGGACCTCCGCAAGAGGGTGGTGTTCGCGCTGTTGGGCCTGGTGCCCATTCTCGTGGGCTCGCTGCTGATCGGTCGGACGGTGCTCGATCTGCTCATCGAGCCGGTGCAGGCGGCGATGATCCGCAGCGGGCTGAGCGCCGCGATCCAGGCGACCAGCCCGCTCGAGACGTTCTACGCCTATCTCCGCGTCTCGATCGTGCTCACGCTGCTCGTTGGCAGCCCCTGGGTCATCTGGCACCTGTGGCAGTTCATCCGCCCGGGGCTCTACAAGCGCGAGCGACGATTCGTGAACCTGCTGGTGCCGATCAGCGGCCTGCTCACGCTCTCCAGCGTCCTGTTCCTGTACTACGTGATCATGCCGGTCATCCTGGCGTTCTTCATCCGCTTCGGTGGCTCGGTGGGCGTGAACGACGTGCGCAGCGCGCCCGTGCCGGCCGACGTCACGATGGCGACCATCCCCGTGCTCGACGCCGACCCGGAGACGCCCAACGTGGGCGAGCAGTGGATCAACACGAGCCTCAACCAGCTCCGCGTCTGCGTCGGCCGCGACGGCGACGAGGCGCTGGTCGTCGCGTCGCAGCTCGTTCGCGGCTACGGCATCCAGCAGCAGTACCGCGTCGCCGAGTACATCAAGCTGTTCTTGCAGCTGGCGCTGGCCTTCGCGGTGGGATTCCAGACACCGGTGGTCGTGCTGCTGCTCGGGTGGGCGGGGCTGATCGACCGCAAGACCCTCTCGAGGTACCGCAAGCAGGCGGTGATGGGGGCGGCGGTCGCGGGCATGCTGCTCACGCCGGCGGACCCGCTCTCGATGCTGCTGATGGCGGCGCCGCTGTACGTGCTGTACGAGCTGGGCATGCTCTTGCTGATCGTGATGCCCGCGGACCGCGTGGCGAAGGGCACGGTCATCACGGGCGGTCGCGAGCGCGACGACGCGGGGGACGAGTGAGTCCCGACGCTGTCCAGGACGATGGTCAGGCTGAGGGCCGAGGCGAGGGCGGGGCGACCGCGCACGACCGAGCACACATGGCCCGCGCGCTGGATCTCGCGCGGGAAGCGTCGGAGGCGGGCGAGGCGCCGATCGGCGCGGTGGTGTACGTGACGGGCACGGGCGAGGCGATCGCTGAGGCGCGCAACACGCGGGAGCGCGACCGCGACCCCGCGGGGCACGCGGAATTCACCGCGATCCGCGCGGCGTGCACGCGCGTGGGAGACTGGCGCCTGAACCACTGCAGCGTGGTCGTGACGCTCGAGCCGTGCGCCATGTGCGCGGGCATGATCGTGTCGGCGCGCGTGGGGCGCGTGGTCTTCGGCGCCGAGGACCCGAAGGCCGGCGCGT
>JBCAXI010000368.1:0-3097 GCA_038534175.1 Planctomycetota bacterium
CCTTCTTCTTGGTCTTCTTCCGGGTGGCCTTCTTGCGAGTGGCCTTCTTCCGGGTTGCCTTCTTCTTGGTCTTCTTCCGGGTGGCCTTCTTACGCGTGGACTTCTTGGCAGTCTTCTTGCGGGCGGCCTTCTTGCGGGTCGCCTTCTTACGCGTGGCCTTCTTGGCGGTGCGTTTCTTCGCCGCCTTCTTGCGTGCTTTCTTCGCCATGGAAAGGATCTCCTGAAGGCGTCGTCGTGTCGGAGTCCTCTTCTCGTTCACAAACGACGCCGGTTGCGATCGCATCGGACTATCGGTTCACCATCCGTTCGTTCTTGAGCCGCACTGTACTGTTCTTGCGCGTTCGTGCAACCGAATGCGCGCCGTCAATCACATGCGCGCGCGTCGCATCGGTATGTCGTGAGCGCACGTCGCACGCGTTGCAACACGTCGTGATGCGTTCGCGCACGGCGCCCATGCAATGCGCGTGCCTCACACGATCGCGATGCGCAGTCCCTGTACAACAAAGCACGCACAACGTCGTGAACCGAACAGAACGACGCATGTTCGCTGCAAGATCGACGCAGATCGACGCGCGTTCGCGTGAAGAAAACCATGTGGCGGGCGCGCCAGCGCCGATTTCGCGCGACCGACACGCGTCAACAGCCCACGAGCGCCGGTCCCTACACTCGGCATGGTTGAACATCGCATGCGACCGCAACTTGCTCGAACGGAACGAGCGCGCGGCGATGCAAAAAGTTTTGTGTTGAGGATCCAATCGATGGGTGAAATCGTGCGTCGTGTGCTCTCGTGCGGTGTGACGGCGCTCATCGAGCGCATGGACGGCGTGCATTCCGCGGCGATGTGCGTGTCGCTGCCCGTCGGCGCCGCCGCCGACCCGCACGACCGGCAAGGTCTCACATCGATCCTCTCCGAGCTGGTGCAGCGCGGCGCCGGTGAGCGCGACTCGCGCGCGCAGGCGGACGCGTTCGATCGGATTGGATGCGTTCGTTCGGTCGATGTTGGCGTGCTGAACTTCCATATCAGCGCCACGATGGTCGGTGCACGCCTCTCCGAGGCCATGCCGTTGATTCTCGACATGGTGCGTCGGCCCCGATTCGACCCGGCGCAGCTCGAGCCGTGCCGAGATCTAGCGATGCAATCGCTCGCCTCGCTTGCGGATGATCCGCAAGAGCGGGCGATGCTGGCCGCGAAACGTCGGCACCACCCGTCGCCGCACGATCGATCGGGTTACGGCGATGCGGCGGGGCTTGGAGCGACCACGATCGATGACATAAAGAAGGTATGGGCGACACGCGCGTTGCCCGTGGGCTCGATCATCGGCATCGCCGGCGCGGTGGACCCCGAGGCGACGCTGCGCCAGCTCGACGCGTTGCTGGATGGCTGGTCGGGCGAGGCCCCCGGGGTGGATCGGGTGGGCGATCCACCCCGGGGGTACGAGCACGAGGCGGATCAGTCGAACCAGGTGCAGATCTTGCTCGTGCAGGACGCGCCGGCGGAGCCCGAATCGGCGTCGATGGTCGAGCGCGTGCTGACCGGCGTGCTCTCGGGCGGGATGTCGGCCCGGCTGTTCACCGAGGTGCGGGAGAAGCGCGGGCTGTGCTACGCGGTGAGCGCGGCGTACCGGGCCGAGCGCGACTTCGGCGTGCGCACAGCGTATGTGGGCACCACGCCCGAGCGGGCCCAGGAGTCGCTGGACACACTGGCGGGCGAGCTGGCGCGCGTGGGCACGCCGACGGGTCGGGTGGAGCGCGACGAGTTCGAGCGATCGATCATCGGGCTCAAGTCGCGGGTGGTGTTCTCGGGCGAGTCCACGGGGGCTCGTGCGGGGTCGCTGGTGTCGGACGAGCGACGGCTGGGTCGCCCGCGATCGCTGAGCGAGCTGCTCTCGCAGGTCGAGGCGGTGACGCTGGACGGCGTGAACGAGCACGCCGAGGCGTACGCCCGCGGGCGCTGGACGATCCAGACCCTTGGGCCCGAGCCGCTGCGTCCGCCCGCCAATCTCTCCTGACGCCCGGCTCGCGTGGGTCAGTAGACTCCGCGCCATGGCGGATTCGAGACGGGGCGCTCTGGCGCCGACGATTCTGACGGTGGTGCTGCTCGTCGTGATGGCGGTGGTGCTGGTGTATCCCATCGGGCTGACGGTGCGCGGGGCGTTCGCCTCGGACGCGGCGACGGGCGAGGGGTTCACGCTCGAGCACATCGCGATGGTCTTTCGCGATCCGGTGCTGGTGCAGGGCCTGATCAACGCCGGCCTTGTCGCGGTCGCGACGACGGCGTTATCGATCTTGATCGCGCTGCCGCTGGCGGTGCTGAACGCGCGGTGCTCGTTCCCGCTGCAGGGGTTCTTCGCGTCGGCGATCCTGGCGCCGCTGATTCTGCCGCCGTTCGTCGGCGCGATCGGGGTGCAGGCGCTGCTGGGTCGTCAGGGGGCGCTCAACGCGTTGCTCGCGACGGACATGGACATCCTGGGCGAGGCGAGGTTTTGGGGCGTGGTGATCGTCGAGGCGTTGCACCTGTACCCGATCATCTATCTGAACGCGACGGCCGCGCTGGCGAACCTAGACCCCGCGCTGGAGGAGGCGGCGGAGAACATCGGCGCCGGCCCGTGGCGTCGGTTCATCACGGTGACGCTCCCTCTGATCCGCCCGGGGTTGTTCGCTGGCTCGACGATCGTGCTGATCTGGTCGCTGACGGACCTGGGCACGCCGCTGATGTTCGATTACACGGTCATCACGCCGGTGCAGGTGTTCATCGGGTTGAAAGAGGTCTCGGACTCGGCCGAGCCATACGCGTTGACGCTCGTGTTGCTGGCCTCGGCGGTGCTGCTCTATGTGGTCGGAAGGATGGTGTTCGGGCGGCGTGGGCACGCGATGTACGCCAAGGCGGCGCGGGCGTCAGACGTGAACAAGCTCGAGGGCGGCGACGCGATCGCCGCGACCGGGCTGTTCGGGTTCGTCACGCTGATCGCGTTGCTGCCGCACGTGGGCGTGGCGCTCACAGCCTTCTCGCAGCCGGGCAGCTGGTACGCCAGCATCCTGCCGCAGGCCTGGACGCTGGCGAACGTCGAGCAGGCCTTGAGCCATCCCGACGCGTTTG
>JBCAXI010000369.1:0-3084 GCA_038534175.1 Planctomycetota bacterium
GCGGCCGGGCGGGCTCGGCACCAGCCGGAGCGAGCTCATCGCGGTGACGGACTTTCCGCAGCCCGACTCGCCGACCACGGCCAGGGTCTGGCGGGGGTACACGGTCATGCGCACGCCGTCGACGGCCTGGATTCTGGGGCCGCGGCCGTTGTCGAACGACACCGCGAGATCGCGCACCTCGAACAGCGTCTGGTCCTCACGCTCGCTCATCGCCGGGCTCGCTTCGGGTCGAAGGCCTCACGCAGCCCCTCGCCAACGAAGTTCAGCGCCAGCAGCGTGACGCCGAGCATCAGACACGGAAAGAACAGCAGCCACCAGTTCGACTTGTACGGGTTCAGCTCCGTCAGCCCCTCGGCCGCGAGGTTGCCCCAGCTAGGCAGCGGCGGCTTCACGCCGATGCCGAGGAAGCTCAGGAACGACTCCTGGAGAATCGCCTGGGGCACGGTGAGCGTCGCGTACACGATGATCGGTCCGAGAAGGTTCGGGAGCAGGTGACGGATGAAGATGCGCCGCGTGGGCGCGCCCACAGCTCGCGCGGCCTCCACGAACGGCTGCGCTTTCAGACTCATCACCTGCCCGCGCACCACCCGAGCCATTGTCAGCCAGCTCACCCCGCCGATCGCGATCAGCAGCGTCACGACGTTGATCGCGTTCTGCTGCACCTGGCTGAGCTCGCCCGAGCCGATCTCATCGAGCGCCTCGGCCTCGATCGCCGCCAAGGCATCCTCGTTCGATCGCTCGGCCTCGGGCAAGGCGGCGATCCGAGCTTCGACAAACGCCGCCCGTTCGGCAGCCTTCTGTGGCGCCGCGCCGGCGACCCAGTCGTCGAGAAACGCCTCCACCGCCACCGCAAGCAGCACGACCAGCAGGATGTACGGCAGCCCATACAAGATGTCGACGATGCGCATGAGCACCGCATCGGTGCGCCCGCCGAGATAGCCCGCAATGGCACCATAGAGCGTGCCGATCGCCACCGAGATCAGCGCGGCGGCCAACCCAATACCGAGTGAGATCCCGCCGCCGGTGAGAATCCGGACCCACAAGCTTCGCCCGAGCACATCCGTGCCGAGCAAGTAACCGGTCGCCTCCGGACGCAGGGTGTCGAACAGCCGTTCGAACCGCGGGTCGCTCGGCCCGAGCGAGAGGGCGTCCTCGGTCGTCAAACCCCACTCGCTCGCGAGGGGCTCGGCGAGCGCCCGAGCGCGGTCAGGGTCGATCGTCAGCAGCAGGCGACGCCGATCGTCGTCGGTGTGGGACCACCAGATCGGCGGCAGACGGCCCGAGCGGGGCGAGCCGGCGTTGAATCGGGGCGTCGACACGTCGGTCGTGTCGGTCGCCGGCGAGAGCGTCCACGGAAGCGAGCCGAGGCACACCGCGCCGACCAGAAGCAGAAAGGCGATGCCGATCAGTCCCGCCAGGCTGCGGGTGAAGGGGTTGTCCTTCTCGATCGTCGGTGCCGAGAGCGCGGGGACGGATCGCTCCGTCGTCTCGCTGGATGTGGCTCGCCTCGCCATGGCGAGCACCATACCGAAGATGACGAGGATGCGGGCTGTTCCCTGAAAGACGCGTGTGCCGAGCGCGTTGTCTCATCGGCACGCACGCTCGAGGCCCGTCACGGAGGACGGGCACGCCGCGGTGCATCTCGTGACTCCGATCGACCCCCGCAGCGCACGGGGGTCGCTCGGTGCGCGGGCTGCGCGGCGGGCCGATTCAGGCCTCGGCGAGACCCTCGCGGATCGCGAACCTCGCCAGCTCCACGCGATCATGGATCTTGAGCTTGATCATGAGGTTGGCCGTGTGGTTCTCGATGGTCTTGACGCTGAGGCCCATCATCGCGGCGATGTCCTTCTTAGACAGACCGCGGGCGATGTAGCGGAGCACCTCGCGCTCCCGCTGCGTGAGCGTCGCCAGCCGCGTCGTCGACGAGGCGCCCAGCCGAACGCCTGATGAGTCCACGACCAGACGATCTCGCACGTCATCGGAGAAGTACATCCGCCCGGCGGCGACCTCCTTGACGGCGTGCACGATCTGCCCGAGCGATTGCCCCTTCGTCACGTAGCCGTGCGCCCGAACGCGGAGGGCGTCCTCGATGTACGAGTCGTGGAAGAACGCGCTGACGAAAAGCACCCGGAGGCCGTCGTAGGTCGCCATCAAGTCCCGGGCCACATCGAAGCAGAGCCGCCCCGGCATGTCGATGTCTAAACAGACGACCTCGGGCCGCGTCTCGCCGGCCATCTCGAGCGCCTCGTCGCCTTCTGAGGCGGTTCCAACGACCGTGAGCCCGGGCTCTCGTTCGAGACGCTCGGAGAGCGCCTGTCGGACCATCGCGTGGTCATCAACGAGTAGCACGCGAACGGCCGGGGCTTCGGTGGCAACCATTCCCATGCGCCCACGTTGGCGGATTTGCCCCACCGCGTCAAGGGGCAAACGCCCCTCATTCTCGCGCGAGCACCGTGCCAACTCGATCGATGAGCTCGCCCATCTGGAACGGCTTGTCGAGAACGATCGCCGATCCAAGCGCCGAGCGGTCCGCTTCGGCACCCGCGAGCAGGATGCGAGGGATCGAATCGTCGAGCGAGAGCGGCGCCGACTCGTGCATGCCAGCCTCATCGAACACGACGAGATCGGGCACGTCGTCGATCGACGCGAGTTCGGACGCCGAGGCCGCCACGAGTGTTCGGTAGCCGGCCCGTTCAAGGGCTGAACCGATCAGCGCACCGACGAACGCATCCGGCTCGACCACCGCAACCAACGCGTCAACCTGCGGCGTTTCGCGATCTCGATCGCTCGGCGCGGCGCCCTCGGGTAGCCAGACAAGGAACGTGGCGCCGTCGGGCGAGGGCGGGCCGACCTCGATCACGCCGCCGTGATCCGTGATGATGCCATGGCTGACCGACAGCCCGAGCCCTACGCCCTGGCCCTCGGCCTTCGTGGTGAAGAATGGCTCGAAGATGCGTTCGCGCAGCTCGTCGCTCACGCCGGGCCCCGCGTCGGCGACCTCGACCGCGATGCCCATCGGCGCCGATGACGACGGATGGGACGATGCGTTCGACGTGGGGCGTGCCCGCCGGCTCAGCCGCACGC
>JBCAXI010000370.1:0-3083 GCA_038534175.1 Planctomycetota bacterium
TGATGTCCAGCAGCACGACGTCTGGCATCGCCGATTCAATGGCCCCGAACAGCTCGTCGGGTGTCGCGACCACGCGCGTGTCGTGCCCCTCTTGCTCGAGCTGGCTCTTGATGAACGCGCGGAAGTCCTCGTCATCATCGAGCGCAACCACGGAAAGAACGGGCGTCGGTGCGGGCTCGGTCACGCGTGAGATTCCTGACTGGCGTTGGGCGCCGGCTTTCGAATTTGGGGCTCGGAAGCGGATGGCTCGTCACTCGCCGGCGGCTGCTCACGGGGCAGCACGACCTCAAAGACGGCACCGAGCCTCGTGCCGTCCGTGTCCATCCGGTTCTGGGCGAGGATAACGCCCCCGTGCTCCACGACGATCCCCTCGGCAACTGCGAGCCCAAGGCCGGTGCCCCGGGCGTCCAGCCGCGTCGAGACAAATGGCTCAAAGAGGGTCGCGAGCACCTCGGGCTCGATGCCCGGCCCATTGTCAGCGATCTGGATCTCGACCCATGCCCGCCCCTCGCGCTCGACCGAGCTCGTCTCGATCTTGATCTGCCCCCCGCCGTCGGATACCGCGTCCACCGCGTTGCGGATGAGGTTGACGAAGACCTGGACCAGCCGGTCCGCGTCACCCTCGATCTTCGAGGCCGGATCGATCGAGTGGTGGATCGCTACCTCTGGTACGCCGCGATCCAGGCGCACGAGCGTGATCGCCTCATCGACGAGGTCGGCGATGCCCACGGGCGCGGTCTCGGGCGGGCGGGCTCGCGCGTAATCGAGCAGCGACTCACCCAGCCGCTCGAGCCGACCGACCACACGCTGCATCAGCTCCGCGTCCGGCTTCGAAAGCGAGGGCTCCCGCGTCGCGTTGAGCCGCTCGACCAGCCCCTTCAGCACCGCGAGCGGGGTGTTGAGCTCGTGGGCGATGCCCGCGGACATCATGCCCAGCGAGGCGAGGCGATCCGACGCGGCGATGTTCGCCTTGGCCCGCTCGAGCAGATGGTTCTTCCGACGGAGGTCCGCCGCGACCTGCTCGATCTCGCCGAACGCGCGCGCCAGCGCGGTCTCGTGCTCGCGCAGCGAGCGGACCGACTGGTTACGAGATCGCATAATCTGACCGAGTTCATCCCGCGGAATCGAGCCCTCGGGCACCAGCTCCCCCGTCCGCTCACCGGCCTGCACCGCTCGGTCGGCCTCCAGCATGAGACGGATCGGCGCGTACACATTGCGAGGCAGCACGAAGACTTCCAACGCAAGAACCACCAGCGCGTACACAATCAGCAGCGCCACCACCAACAGGCCGTAGAGCCGAACGACCGCCGCCCGAGCCGCCGTGAGTTGCGTCGAGGCCTGCAGCCATTCCGCCTCGTTGGATGATCCGGGCAGACGAACGGCGACTCGTGTGGGCTCGCCAAACGGCCCCGGCGCGAGACGGATCTCGCCCTCCCGGGTCGCCCCTTCCGCCGCAAACGCGGGCGGGAGCCCCAGCCTGGTGGCGGGGCCCCGAAGAATCCGGATGTTGCCCCCCGCCGCGTTGCGGCGTTCATCCACGCCGACCGACTCGGACTGCATGAGCACGCGCAGCGCCTCGCTCGCGTGCGCCGCCTCGGCCGTGCGCACCAGATGCCCCAACGCCGGCCGGAGCGCGAGCGCCAGAATCGCGGCAAGGGTCAGCGAGAACAGCGTGTGCAGCAGGAGCAGTTTCTTGCGAATGCTCGGGATTTGCCGCAAGAGCCCGGATGGACGCCCACGCTCGGGCGCGACGTGCGATTCGGGCTTGGAATGCGATTGGAGCATGGCGTGCAAGATCCGGCGCGACACCCGATCGGAGGCTTGGGCTCGGGCCTTCGGCGCCGGAGCCCGGTACAGTCGTCGCGTGTCTGAGCCTAGCCACCGTTCGCCCGATCGCCGACGCCGAAGGCCGATCCGCGCGTTGCCGCCCTCCGGTCGGGCCGCCGCGTTGGACTGGCTAGCCCTTCAGGCCGACCGATTCCCCCAGCTCGCGATCGGCGACCCCAACACCCGCGGGCTCGACGCTCGGGACGCCGCCTTCGCCCGGTCGCTCTCCGAGATGACGATCCGCCGCTGGTTCACGTCGAAGTGGCTCGCAGAGCAATTCACCGAGCGCCCCTTGCATCTCGCGCCGCCCAAACTCCGCGCGGCGTTGCTCGCGGGTGTCACCCAGGTCGCGTTCATGGACGGCGTCGCCGACCACGCCGCGATCTTCGAGACGGTCGAGTGGACCAAAGCCCGGCTCAAGCCCCGCGCCGGCGGCGTCGTGAACGCCGTGCTCCGCCGCGTGACCGAGGCGCTGGGCACGCCCGTCCAAGACGAGCTCGGCCCGCAGCGATCGAACCAGAATGAGCAGATCTTCGATCCGTCCTCGCTTCCGCGGTCCGATGGATCGCGGCTGCCCCTGAACGGCTTGCAACTCCCAAGCGACCCGCTCGAGGCGCTCTCCATCGCGACCAGTTGCCCGATCTCGTTGCTCCGCCGCTGGAGCGGCTCGCGCAGCGAACGGGCGTGCGCCTCTCTGGCGTGGCACGGACTGGTGCGGGCGCCGACGATCGTGCGTGTGGGCGACGCCGACCTCGCCGAGGACCGCTCGCTCGTCGCACCCCACGATGCCACGGGGCACGCGGTTTGGAATGGGCAGCCGGGCGAGCTGGCGCCGTTCCTAGGCAGGCATCGCGATGTCTGGATCCAAGACGCCGCGGCGTCGGAGCCGGTCGCGAGTGTCGCCGATCTGGCGCCCGGGCTGATCATCGACGTCTGCGCGGGCAACGGCACCAAGACACGCCAGCTCGCCGCGACCTTCCCGAATGCCCGAATCTTGGCGAGCGATGTGGACGCAGACCGCCTGCGCACACTCGCCGCGGCGTTCGAGCACGACGACCGAGTCGAGGTCGTCGCGGCGGACCAGTTGTTGGATCGAGCGGTGGGCACGGCCGACCTTGTGCTGCTCGACGTCCCGTGCTCCAACACCGGCGTCCTCGCTCGGCGCGTCGAGGCGCGGTATCGACTCACCAAGAAATCCCTGCAACGCCTGCTGGATGTTCAACGCCAGATCATCGCCGACGCGCTCCGGCTGCTCG
>JBCAXI010000371.1:0-3081 GCA_038534175.1 Planctomycetota bacterium
CGCCCGCGCCTCGAGCACCGCGCACGTGCCCCGAACCTGCCGCATCCGCGTCGAGGGAGCTGGAGCGGGCACGGGACGAGACGCGGCTTGCACGCGACAGCCTCGACGTCAGCGATGACTGCGTGCTTTGGATCGACGAGTCGGGCACGATTCTGGACGCGAACGCGTCGGCCGAGCGTCGGCTGGGTGACTCGGGCGGGGGACTGAAGGGTCGCGCGATCTTTGAGATCGACCGGAACGTGCGCGCGGATCGGTGGAACGAGCATTGGTCGGCGTTCTTGGATGAGGGCCGATGGTCGGCGGATTCGACGCACGTGGACGCGTCGGGGCGTGAGTTTCCGGTGGAGTTGCGGGCCCACCTTGTTCGGCGAGATGGCGAGCCCATGCAGTGTTTGATCGCGCGGGACGTGACGCGGGCGCGTCGGATCGACGAGGCGATCCGAGCGGTGGCGGCGGGCTCGGGTCGGCGCGACGCTGAGGTATTTCTTGGGGAGCTCTGCCGCTCGATCGTGGACGCGTTGGGATCGCCTTACGTTGGGATCGCGATGGCCGAGGACGACGGGTCGCACGCGCGGGTGGTGTCGAGCTGGTCGAACGGGGCGCCGGGCGAGCCTGCGCGGTACGCGTTGCGGGGCACGCCGTGTGCGGACGTGATGGCGCACGGGGCGTGCTTCTATGGCTCGGGCGTGGCGTCTCGCTATCCCGAGGACACGATGCTCTTGGACTGGGGCGTGGAGTGCTACGCGGGCGTGCGACTGGATGACGCGCGTGGGCGGCCGATCGGCCTGATCATGGCGCACGACACGTCGGCGCGCGAGGATCGGCGCGAGGTGATGGCGTTGTTGGGTTTGTTTGGCGCGCGGGTGAGCTCGGAGCTGGAGCGAGACGCGACGGAGCGGGTGCTGCGGGCATCGCGTGACGCGGCCGAGAGCGCGAACCGGCTGAAGTCGTCGTTCATCGCGAACGTGAGCCACGAGATCCGCACGCCGATGACGGCGATCAAGGGGTACGCGGAGATGCTGTCCGACGCGGGCGACGCGGCATTGGACTCCGAGGAGCGTGTGCGCGCGGCGGGGATCATCGGGCGCAACTGCGATCACCTGCTGACGATCCTAAATGACGTGCTGGACGTGTCGAAGCTCGAGGCGGGCAAGATGGTGCTGGACGCGGCGGCGTTCGATCCGGCGCGGACAGTGGGCGAGGTGATCGCGCTGTTGCAGCATCGCGCGTCGAGCAAGGGGCTGTCGCTGACGCTCGAGGTCGACCCCGATGTGCCGAGTCGGATGACATCGGACGAGACGCGCGTCCGCCAGATCGTGACGAACCTGATCGGCAACGCGATCAAGTTCACGGAACGGGGCGGGATCGGCGTGCTGCTGACTCGCGAGGGCCGGCCGGACGGGGGGAGCGATCTGGTCATCGAGGTCAGTGATACCGGGGTGGGCTTGAGCCCGGAGAACGTGGAACGGCTCTTGCGATTCGAGACGTTCTTCCAGACCGACGCGACGGTCACTCGGCGTCATGGCGGGTCGGGGCTCGGGCTGCACATCTGCGACGCGTTGGCGCGGCAGCTGGGCGGGGGGCTCTCGATCGAGTCGACGCTGGGCGTGGGCAGCCGTTTCACGGCCAGGATCGAGGCGCGTGGAGTGGTGCAGGAGGAGGCGAGCTCCGCCCGACCTATCCGAGTGGTGCGGCCGGTTCGCCCGATCGTGCCTGCTGAAGTCGATGAATCGGATTCGGCGCCCAAGCCGTTGAACGGGTTGCGGATCCTGCTCGTCGACGATGGCGACGACAATCGTCGGCTGATCGAGTTCGTGCTGAAGCGGGCGGGGGCGATCGTGGAGACGGGTGTGAACGGCGTGGAGGGGATGGAGCGCGTGCGCGCTCGGCTGAGCTCGGGCGAGCGGCACCATGTGGTGCTGATGGACATGCAGATGCCGGTGATGGACGGCTACGAGGCGACGCGGCGGATCGTGGCGATGGAGGGGGCGCCTCCGGTGATCGCGATCACCGCGCACACGGGACCGGGCGAGGAGGCGCGGAGTCTGGCGGCGGGCTGTGTCTCGTGCCAGCCGAAGCCGATCGATCGGACGGGCCTGATCGCGGCGTGCCTGGAGTGGTCGATGCGTGGCGCCGTGCGCCGATCGGCGTAGGCTCGGGGCGAAGAATCTTGTTCGGCACACAACCGTCGTCGCGGCGGGGGCGAAGGCCCGGGGCGCGGGGCGTTGTGGCGTTGGGAGGCGATTGTGGACGAGCGTGGACGTTGCGTGGTGATCGGGGCGGCGGGCGGCATCGGACACTGTCTGATCGATCGGCTTCGATCATCGGGTTGGAATCTGACGCTGGCCGGGCGGACGGAGGCGTCGCTTCGCGAGGTGGCGGGCGAGGGCGAGCGTGTGGTGGCGTTGGATGCGGCGGACTTCGACGCGGTCGACGCGTTGCTTCGAGATGAGGACGACGTGCGTGGGGTGGTGAACCTCGCGGGGTCGATCCTGATCAAGCCGGCGCACTCGACCGCGGCGGACGAATTCGAGCACACGGTCTCACAGAATTTGCGGACGGCCTTCGCCGTGACGCGGGCCGCGGCGAAGGTGATGCGAAAGAACGGGGGCAGTGTGGTGCTGATGTCGAGCTGCGCGGCGAGCACGGGGCTGGCGAGCCACGAGGCGATCGCGTCGGCGAAGGCTGGTGTTGAGGGTCTGACGCGTTCGGCGGCGGCGACATATGCGGGGGCGGGGGTTCGCTTCAACGCGGTGGCGCCGGGTCTTGTGGATACGCCGATGGCGTCGCGGCTGACGGGCAGCGAGGCGTCGCTCAAGGCGTCGATCGCGATGCACCCGCTGGGACGGATCGGCGAGCCGGACGAGATCGCGCGGGTGATCGAGTTCTTGGTGAGTCCTGAGAGCTCGTGGATCACGGGACAGGTGCTGGGCGTGGACGGCGGGCTCGCGCGGGTGCGCGGTCGTGGTTAAATCGACGCCGCGATGGATGAAGGGCTGGCTGATCGCGGCGGGGATCTACAACCTGCTGTGGGGCCCGGTCGTGGTGCTGGTGCCAAACCTGCTGTTTAATCTCGCGGGG
>JBCAXI010000372.1:0-3077 GCA_038534175.1 Planctomycetota bacterium
GATCGACGACAACGCCCCGATGGACGGCTCGTACAACGCGACGGTGCGCACCAGCGGCGGCGTCATTCCGCCGGAGAAGGACCCGGGCGCCCTGGCAACGCTCGACTTCGACGTGATGGCCGACTTCAACGAGCCGGATCCGGCGCGTCGCGGTGGCGACCCTCTGGGCAACGTGCAATTCCCTGAGGGCAGCATGATCAGCGTGGCGGCGTTCGCCGAGGCGGGCGTGCCCGAGGACCTGGTCGGCGAGTTCGCGGCGTTCACCAGCCTGTCGGCGTCGCTGGAGTTCGAGTTCAGCGAGGATCGAATCCTTGAGATCTCGGAGGTGGGTGACCTGTCGTACTCCATCAGGCCGCTGGACAACGCCTTCACCGAGGGCAACTTCTTCAGCAAGGGTCGATACCTGCTGGAGATCAACGTGTTCGCCTCGTTCGGCCAGGACGGCTCGATGGAGAGCGGCGGCATCGGCGAGCTTCGATTGTTCGTGGTGCCCGCGGCGCCGACGGCGCTCGGGCTCGCGGGCCTCGGGCTGGTGCTGGGTCGCCGGCGACGCTAACGCGGATCGTCACCCGCGGCGGCGAGCCGCTCGCGGGCGAGCTGGAGGTGCGTCTTGACGTTGCGCGTCTGGGCGTGGTCGGGCCCCCAGATCTCGATGTAGAGCGCGTGCCCGCGCGTGAGGCGTTCGACGCCGAGCGCGTGCTGGCCGGTGCGATAGCGCGCGACGCCGCTGTTGACGAGGGTCTGCGCGGTCCGCGGGTGTGCCTCGCCCAGTCGGCGGATTTGGGCCTCGAGGACCTGCTCGTAGAGCTCGACGGCACGATCAAGGTCTCCCGCGCCCCAGACGGCGGTGGCGTGCTCGCTCGCGGTGGTGAGCGTGGCCATGGCGTCGGCGCCGTTCACGCGGCGCGAGATCTTCAGGGCCGTTTCGAGTTCTTCGGCGGCGTCGCGGTAGCGCTGCCGCTGTGCCTCGGAGTCGCGTTCGAACTCCATCGCCTGACGCATGAGCGCGACGCCGAGATCGTGCCGAACATCGGCGGCGAGCGAGGTCTCATCGAGCTCGGCGTCTTGCAGGTCGGCGATGGAGGCGCGGAAGGCGGTCTCGGCGTCGGCGAGGCGGCCCGAGTCTTTCCAGAAGTTCGCGAGCCTCATGTCGGCGTCGATGCGCTGCTCGGGGGTGGAGGCGGTGTGGTTGTAGCGGGCGTCGCGGAGGCGTTCGGCGTGGGCGAGGCCCTGGTCGACCATGCCGGCGCGAGTGTGGTGGGCGACGAGCGCGGCAAGCGTGTCGAGGGTGGAGGGCGCGGAGGGGCCGTCGATCTGCTCGCGGAGCGCCATGGCGGCCTTGAGATGGCGCTCGGCCTCTGGGAGCGCTTCGAGATCGTTGAGCGCTACGCCGATGGTGTGGTGGATGAGCGCGCGGGCGCGGGGGTTGTCGGCGAAGCGCGCCTCGAGATGTGGCGCGGCGGCGAGGAGGGCGTCTTGGAGCGTGGTGGCGCCGCCGAGCTCGTCGGGAGCGATGGCGGCGATGACGTCGTCGGTGAGGAATTGGAACGCGGCGCCGCGGAGATCGGCCTCGGCCTGGGCGCGCTCGCGTTCGCGGAGGGCCCAGAGCAGCCCGGCGCTGGTGGCGGCGACGCCCACCGCGAGCACCGCGAACACGGCGCCCAGCGTGACGACCGCGGCCTTGTTTCGCCGGGCGAACTTGCTGACCCGGTAGAGCGCGGTGGGCGGGCCGGCGAGCACGGCCTCGCCGCGGAGGAATCGGTTGAGGTCGGCGGCGAGCTCAGTCGCGGTCGCGTAGCGGCGCTCGCGGTTTTTGTCGAGGCATCGCATCACGATCCAATCGAGATCGCGACGGAGCGCGCGGATGCGGGCGCGGTGGTCGGGCGTGGGTCTGCGCTCGGCGGAGGGCTCGCCTGGTTCGGAGCTCGTGCGGCGCGTGCTCAGGCGGGTGGAGGGCTTGGGCGGATCGACCTCGCGGATGATGCGCTGGATCTCGGCGTAGCCGGCGCTGCGGAGCGCGCGGGGGTCGAACGGCAGCTCGCCGGTGAGCACCTCGTATAGAACCACGCCGAGGCTGTAGACGTCCGAGCGCGTGTCAACATCGAGCTCGGCCATGTCGGCCTGCTCGGGTGACATGTACTCGGGCGTGCCGATGAGCTGGCCGCGATCGGTGTAGAGCGTGCGCTCGGTGAGCTGCTGGGTGAGGGCCTTGGCAACGCCGAAGTCGATGACCTTGGGCGTGGGCTCGCCGTCCTGGTAGCCGACGAGGATGTTGCCCGGCTTGAGATCGCGGTGGATGACGCCCTTGCTGTGCGCGTGCTGGACGGCCTCGCAGACGCGGGCGATGAGCTCGACGCGCTGTTCGAGTGTGAGATTCGCGCGGTCGCAGAACTCGTTGAGCGGCTCGCCCTTGACGAGCTCCATGACGAAGTAGGGCAGCGCTTCGGCGGTGGCACCGGCGTCGAGCACGCGGGCGATGCCGGGATGGTCCATGACGGCGAGCGCTTGGCGTTCGGCCTCGAAGCGCGCGATGACGGCGGCCGAGTCCATGCCGGGCTTGATGACCTTGACCGCGACGCGTCGGCGGACGGGGACGGTCTGCTCGGCGGCCCAGACCACGCCGAAGCCACCCTCCCCGAGACGCTCGAGGAGCTTGTAGGGCCCGACGGTCCCGCCCGCGCGGAGGCCCATCTGAGCGATTGTGTCCGCGAGGCTGGCATCGCCCGGTGCGCCCGTGTCGGCGGGTGCGCCGATCTCGGCGATTGTGGGGGCTTCGGCCTCGGCCTCGGCCCCCGGCTGCGAGCCGTGACGCGCGGGTGGGGGTGTGTCCGGTTCCTTGGACATGGAGTGAAGGGTATGGGGCGCGAGCGAGTGACATCGCCGGAGGACGCCCCAACTCGCGATGCAGACGTTGACGCGCCGGTGCACCGCCACCGTGACCCGCCGAGGGGCGGGTTGGTGGCGAGCGTGTCTGTTTGGGTCGTGGGGGGGGGGGGGCGCGCGCCCAGGGGGCCGAGCAAGGGGGTGGGGGGGTGGCCGGGGCGCCCACGACCAATGCGGGGGGGGGGGGGGGGGGG
>JBCAXI010000373.1:0-3074 GCA_038534175.1 Planctomycetota bacterium
GGCGGCTGGCACCGGGCGAACGCATCGAGTGCACCGGGCACCTGCTCGAGCACAACCCCAACGCCTACCGCTGCTGGATCTTCAAGCAGTTTGGCGCGACGCACCAGGGTGAGCATGGCGTCGGACTCGCCGCGTCCGAAGCCATCAAAGTCTCGTGCAACATCTTCTTCTACGAGCTCGGGCGCCGACTTGGCGCCGATGGCCTGCGAGAGGCTTACCGCTGGTTCGGCCTCGGCGAGACTTTCGACCTCGGGGTCGGTCCCGAGTTCGCCGGTTGGATCGGCGACGCGCGCACCAATCGGCTCGAACGCCCCGACCAGATCTTCCTAGGCATCGGGCAGGGGCCCATCGCTTGGACGCCGCTCCACGCGGCCGAGGCCATCGCCACGCTCGCGCGCGCGGGCGTGCGCCTTCGGCCCACGCTCATCCGCGGCGGCTCCACCGGAGACGCCGTTGAGCTCGACATCCCGCGAGACGCGATCAACGACGCGCTCGAGGGGCTGCGCCTCTCCGTCAACGACCCCGACGGCACTGGGCACCACATCACCATGCCCGACGGCTCGCGCGAGAACATCTTCAATGTCCAAGGCGTCGATCTCTGGGGCAAGACCGGTACCGCCGAGTCCGTCGACCTCGCCATCGACACCAACGGAGACGGTGAACGCGAGATCGTGCGCGCCGGGGATCACTCCTGGTTCGTGCTGCTCGTCGCGCCCGTCGGGCAGAGGCCTCGGTACGCGGTCGCGGTCGTCATGGAGTACGCGGGCAGCGGTGGGCGCGTCTCGGGGCCCATCGCCAACCAGATCGTCCACGCGCTCCAGAACGAGGGCTACCTCGACGCCGGAGCGCCGAATTGAAGCCCGACGCCCAGAGCCTCTTGCCGCGCGGCGCCATCGCGGAAGACGCGCAGGAGATCCTCCCACGCAGACCCGCCAACATGGCGTGGCTCAGCGTGCTCGCGGCCCTGGCACTCAGTCTCATCGGTGTCTACGCGATCGACGTCGGCGGCTCGCTCGCCCCCGACGCGCTCTCGCGCACCGCCACGCGACAGATCGTCTATCTCATGGTGGGGCTCGTCGCCGCCACCATCGTGGTCATCCCGGACGGGCGCGTCATCCGCCAACTCGCCTGGCCGGCCTACCTCGGCTGCATCGGGCTGCTCGTGTTCCTGCTCATCCCGTTCGTGCCCGAGGCGCTCGTCACGCCGCGCAACGGCGCTCGCGGCTGGATCAACTTCGGCCCCGCCGACCTCCAGCCCGCCGAGCTCACCAAGATCGCCTTCGTCCTCGTCATCTCCGGCTACCTGCGCTTCAGCTCTGAGCACCGATCCTTCCGCGGGCTCGTGCCGCTCGGCGTGATCACCTTCGTGCCCGTCGGGCTCATCACACTCCAGCCCGATCTTGGAACCGCCAGCCTTTTCATCCCCGCGTTGTTCGCGATGCTCGTCGCCGCGGGGGCGCGCTTGCGACACCTCGCGATCATCGTCGTGTGCGCCGCCCTCGCGGCCCCCGCCGTCTACCCCATCCTCAAGCCGCACCAGAAGCGTCGCTTCGTCGCGCTCATTCGACAGGTCCAGGGCGATCGAACGACCGCCTACGACATGAACTTCCAGTCCTTCACCGCCCAGACGCTCGTCGGAGCGGGCCAGATCGCCGGCGTCGATGACGACAAGGCCCGCGCATATGTTTACTACTCCCGCCTCCCCGAGGCGCACAACGACATGGTCTACGCGGTCATCGTCACTCGAAGCGGCCTTCTCGGAGGACTCGTGGTGCTCACGCTTTACGGCGTGTGGGCCGCGGGCGCCCTGATCACCGCCGCGCAAACACGCGACCCCCAGGCCAGGCTCACGTGCGTCGGTGTCACCGGGTTCATCGGCGCGCAGATGTTCATCAATGTCGGCATGACAGTGGGGCTCTTGCCCATCATCGGTATCACGCTCCCGTTCGTGAGCTTCGGCGGGTCAAGCATGCTGACCTGCTGGGTCATGACCGGCCTGGTCATGCACGCCGCCGTCCGCCGCCCGAGAGGGCTCATGCGAGAGAGCTTCGAGTTCGACGAATGACCGACCAAGAGAAACAACGCGATACACGACTGGACGATCTCCTCGCCGAGCTGTCGGCCCATCCTCCCGCGCCGCTCGAGCCGCCGGAGACGTTTCAGGCCCAGGCCGCCGAGCAGGGCGTCACGTTCGAGCCGGGCGATCTCGAACGCATTGGGCGGTACTTGGCGCTGATGCTCCGTGTGAACCAGGCGGTCAATCTGACCGCGGTGCGCGACGCCGACGAGGCGTGGACGCGTCACGTCCTCGACGCGCTCACGCTCCTGCCGCTGCTCGCCGATCTCCCACCCGAGGCTCGCGTCATCGACATCGGCTCCGGCGGCGGCGTGCCCGGACTGCCGCTCGCGTGCGTGCTGCCGGGGTTGCGACTCACGCTGCTCGAGCCGACCGCGAAGAAGGCCGCGTTTCTGCGCCACGCCGCGGCCATTCTCGAACGCTCGAACGTCGAGGTTCTCGCAGACCGCGCCGAGCGTGCCGGGCGCGATCCGGAACGCAGGGATGGCTACGACGTCTCGATCGCCCGAGCGGTGGGTCGGCTGCACGTCGTCGCCGAGCTATCACTGCCCTTCGTGAAGCCCGGCGGCCTGGGGCTCTTCATCAAGGGCGCCAAGGCCGACGAGGAGCTTGAAGAGGCCAAGATGGCCTTGCACGCCCTCCTCGCGACGCACGCCGGAACCGTCGACACGCCGACCGGGCGGATCGTCGTGCTCGAGAAGCGCCGCCCGACGCCCGCGGCCTTCCCGCGGCGAGACGGAGAGCCCAAACGAGACCCCATCCGCTAAACGAGCGATACGCTCCGGCGTGAGCCAGCGAGTCTCGACATTTCTCGACGCGGACGGCCCGGTCGCCTCGCTCCTGGGCGAGGGCTACGAGCCGCGCGCTCAGCAGCTCGAGATGGCGGGCGCCGTCGCCGACACGCTCGCCCAGCGCCGCCGGCTCTTGGTCGAGGCCGGTACCGGCGTCGGCAAGAGTTACGCCTATCTCATCCCTGCGATCGAGCGGTGCGTGGTGC
>JBCAXI010000374.1:0-3074 GCA_038534175.1 Planctomycetota bacterium
ACCCTCGCAGCACCTTCGACAACGCGTTGAGACTCACCACCACCGGATACGTCAGGCAGATCAATCCGACCGAGCACGCGATCATCACGAACATGCTTCGGCTGCGCGAGACTCGTGTGGGCGACGTGATGACGCCGCGAACGGTGGTCGCGATGGCGTCGCATGACGCGACGGCTCGGGAGACAATGCTCGACGCGAACGCGAGCCGATTTAGCCGCCTGCCGATCTCTGGGGATGGGCCGGACGACATCCGCGGGCAGGTGTTGCGGAGTGATCTCTCGAAGGCGGTGCTGCAGGGGACGCCGGAGCGCACGGTGCAGCAGTTGTCGCGGCCGCTGCATCCGATTCCGGATCGTGCGACGCTGATGGACACGATGCATCGGTTCCGCGAGACGGGCGCGCACATGTTCCTCGCGGTGGACGAGTACGGCGGCACGGCCGGCGTGATCACGCTGGAGGACGTGCTCGAGACGATTCTGGGCGCGGAGATCGTGGACGAGACCGACCCGGTGGCGGACATGCGATCGCTGGTGTCGCCCCTGCCGCCGATTGATGGCGTCGGTGGGCCGCCCGAGCGCGCGTCGAGCGACGCGTCTGGCGAGCGGCCCGCGGACGGCGGGTGAGCGCGGGGTCGTCGTGATTATGCGACGCGGAAGCGAGAGGTCTGCTGACGCATGCCCTCGGCTTGGCGGCTGAGATCCTCGGCGGCCTGGGCGGCCTGTCGCGCGGCCTCGCGGGACTCGGCGGAGATCGCCTGCAGCCGCTCCATCGAGGTGTTCATGGTCGAGCTGGCCTGCGATTGTTCCTCGCCGGCGCGAGAGAGGTCGTGGAGCAGGTCACCCACGGCGACGACCGAGGCGTCGATGTCGGCGAAGGTGGTGGACGCCTGCTCGGCGGAGGTGTGGCCTCCCTCGGCGAGGGTGGCGCTATCGCTGGTCGCGGTGACGGCGGCGAAGGTGTCGCTTTGGATGGCCTCGATGGTGGTGGTGACCTCGGAGGTGGCCTGCATAGTGCGCTCGGCGAGCTTGCGGACCTCGTCGGCGACGACGGCAAAGCCGCGGCCGTGCTCGCCGGCGCGGGCGGCCTCGATGGCGGCGTTGAGCGCGAGCAGATTGGTCTGGTCGGCGATGTCTGTGATGACGCCGACGACGCGTCCGATCGACTCGCTGCGGTCTTGGAGCGATCGCATGAGCTCGTCGAGGTGCTGGATGGAGTTGGTGATTTTCTCGAGGCTCTGCCCGTTGCTGCGGACGGCCTCGGAGCCGGCGCCGACGGCCTCGCGGGCGGTGTCGCCCTGGCTCGCGGCAGAGCGCGTGGTCTCGGCGCCGATCGCGATCGACTGGGCGAGCTCGTTGATCGCATTCGCGCAGTCGTTGGAGTGCGACTCTTGCTCGGACAGGCCGACGGCCATTTCCTCGCTGGAGGCGGCGACCTCGGTCGCGGCGGCGGCGACGTCGTGGCTTGCGTTGACGACGTCCTCGACGAGCTTCTGCACGCTCTCGAGCAGCGCGTTGAAGGCGAGCCCGATCTCGGAGACCTCGTCGTGGCCGGAGGTGTCGAGGCGGACCGTGAGGTCGTTGTCACGGGCCGCGTCGGTCATACAGCTGGTCGCGGTCTGGATTCTTCGACGGATGGAGCCGAGCGTGAACAGAGTGAACGCGGAGAGGCCGATCGCGACGGTGGCGACGGCGCCAGCTGATGCCCAGAGCGTGGTGCTGGCGGTGCCGAGCTTGGCGGCGGCGTCCTCGTCGATCGCGCTGGCGGAGGCTTGCTCGAGCTCGGCGAGGGCGTCGATGCGTTGGGTGGAGGCGGCGAACCAATCGGATGAATCGACGCCGAAGCCGCCCTCCTGGGCGTTGGAGCGCGCGATCTCACGCAATCGATCCACCTCGCGTTGCGCGGGGCTGCTGGAGAGCTCATCGAGCTTGTCGGCGAGCTGAGGCGTGGCGCGGAGCGCGAACTCACCGGCGTAGTTGGTTTGCCCGGCGAGCAGTGCCATCCATCGCTCGTAGAGACCGGAGGCGAAGGCGTCCTTGGAGAACGTGGCGCTGAGCACGGCGCGCTCGACGCCGGAGCGTTCTTTGAGTTCGAGTAGGGCGCTGTGCGTCGAGAGGGCGGCGGCGATGGGCGCATCGGAGGTTGTGGAGCCGCCCTTGGCGACGAGGTTGAGGCCGTGGCGGATCGTGCTGGAATAAAAACCAATGGCCTCGGGCACGGCGATGGACTGGTCACTGATGCGTGCGCGAATGCCCGAGAGTGATTCGGTGGCGCCGAGCATCGCCGAGAGGCTCTCGTCAAGCGTGGTGGGCAGGGCGTCTCGGTCGGCGGTCTCCAGTCCCTCACGGAGCGAGGTGAGCGCGTTGTTGACGTGGTCGCGTTGGGTCGGGAGCGCATCCGAGAACGAGACACCGTCGGAGGCGAGGTAGCCCGCGGTCATGCCTCGTTCTTTCTGGAGCTCGTGGACGAGGGCGCCCACGAGGTTGGAGACCTCGACCAGCTCGCCGACGCGACGCATCTCTTGTGTTTGCGATGCGGCCTGGACGCACCACGCGACGCCGGCGGCGGTGAGCGAGAGCAGTGGGATGCCGACGAGGACGGCGACCTTCTGAGTCAGACGCATGGCTGTTCCTTTGCCGATTTCGCGACGAGTCTGTGTAGGCATCGGGTCTCAGCCGGGTTGAGTTGTCCTTTGGTTGGGGTCCATTCACTGGACGGTGCGTGTGGTGCGCCCTGGACCGCGTGCGCGTGCTGTGTTCGATGGTGTGGTGTGGCGTTCGTCGGCCGCTGGCCTGCGCGCTCTGGGTTCTCGGAGCTTGGTTTGGGACCGAACCTACCCCGAGTGTGGGGCGTTGTTGGACGTGCGGCTGGGCGGCTCTCTGGCGGCGGGTGCGGCGGGTATGGCGCGGCCGTGGGGATCAGAGTCGGGCCCGCGGCTGGGCGAGGGGGTGAGGTGCTCGAGATGCTCGGCGGTGTCGTGGACGTGGTCGACCGCGAGCCCGGCGACGTCCACGAGGTAGTGCTCCCAGAGGCGATGCCGACGGATGAGTTCCTCGCCGGCGCGCACGCCGAGGGGC
>JBCAXI010000375.1:0-3056 GCA_038534175.1 Planctomycetota bacterium
TGCACGTGCCCGCACACCACCACACGCGGGCGAAGCCGGCGCACCGCCTCCGCGATTGCCACCGAGCCCATCGGCACGCCCCGCGCCACCTCGTCGCAGCACCCCCGCGGCGGCGAGTGCGTCACCAACGCGTCGATCCGGCGTCCCTCAACGCCCGTCGCCTCCAGATCGACCTCCAACGCGCCCACCAGGTCCTCGACCTCCTCTTCATCAAGGTCGAACGACCACTCCTTGCCCGTCGGCGGCACGCCCGCGCCGATCCCCAGCACACGCCAGCCCTCGATCGTCGCCACCCGCCCATGCAGCACATGAGCGCGCGGCCACCCGGCGGCGCACGCCGCAGCCAGCGCCTCGGGTGTCTCGTTGTTGCCCGGTGCCACAACACTCGGGGCATCGATCGCACCCAGCGCGGCGATCGTCTCCTCGAGCCCGTCGTGCCGCGTCGCGAAATCGCCCGCGCCCACCACCAGGTCGGCACGCGCCGAACGGCGCACCAGATCCTCGCACGCACGCTTGTCCTGGTGGATGTCGCTGAACACGAGCAGCCGCATGTCAGCAGCGTACCCGCGCCCGCCGGCGTTCAACGACTCCGTTGATCACACGCAACATCCACAGGCCACGCCGTCGCGCCGAGGCGACACGCCCCCGCCCGCAGAGACGCCATAGGGCCGCCCGTGGTCCGAGAGCCGCCCGCCCACTCCGCACACCCCGAACGCGCTTTCGGCGTGCGCCGTCTGTCCGGTCCGCCCCGCCGACCGCCGCACATTGGCACGCCGGTTGACTGGTCATTCCTTCGTTCACATGCCTCGGCCTTGTGGCCGGAGCGGGCGCGCCGAGAGACGCGCCGGATAGAGAGAGACAGAGAGGACGAAGAGATGCTGTGTTTCCGCCTCCACCCCGCCGGGTGCGCGATCGCCGTGGCCGCGCTCGCCGCCACCAGTGCGCACGCCCAGGTCGTCGCCGTCAGCAACGTGTCCGTGCTCGATTCGGCGCCGAACTCGCTCGCCCCCGACACCCTCGTCGGCACGCAGGGCTACCTCTTCGATGAGCAACAAGAGCACACCCTTGGTGTCGACCTCCACGTCGAGATCGGCCAGCCCGGCATCTTCCTCCCAGGCGCGCCCATCGGCGCCACCATCACCGCGGGCACCACCGTCTCCTCATCCCTCTTCCACTGGGACCTACCCGCCGGTGGCAACGGCGGCAGCGTCCTCGGATCCATCCAGATCGATCCCGACTTTGTCATTCTCGGAGTCATCGCCTCCAACGAGTCCCTCGCCGCCACCGACGACATCCTCGGACTCGACTCCGTCCTCTACCCCACCGATGACCCCAGCCGACGCATGGAGATCGAGCCCGACACCATCGGCAGCAACGGCGCCGACACCATCGGACTCAGCACCGATCGAACCACCCTCACCTTCCAACTCGGACTCGGCAGCCAGGGCATCGACCAGATGCGCATCCTCACCGCGCCCCGCGTCGTCCCCGCCCCCGCGGGCGCCGCCGCGCTGGCCCTCTCCTCGCTCGCCGCCACCCGCCGCCGACGCTGACGCCACCCGCTTTCGCCCTTCGTGCTTCCCCGATTTACGGGCCAGCGCCCGCATATGAAAGGCCCTACGCGCGGCGGGCCCGCGCGACCAGCGCGCTGTTCTTCGCGCCGAACGCCAGACAATTGACCAGGAATGTCCGCGCCTCGGTCGCCCGAGCCTCCCTCGGCGTGTAGTCCAGATCGCACGCCTCGTCCGGCGTCTCGAGGTGCGCCGTAGGCGGCGCAAAGGCCCCCGCGCTCGCGTCGTCGGCGCCGAGCAGCGCGCCCAGCGTGCCCACCAGCGCCGCCAGCCCGCACGCCCCCTGCGGGTGCCCGATCGCGCCCTTCACCGAGTGCCCCACCAGCCGCCGCGCGTGGTCGCCGAACGCGAGCTTCATCGCGACCGTCTCGAGCTCGTCATTGAGCTTGGTCGAGGTGCCGTGGTAGTGCGCGACCTCCACCGCCTCGGGCGCCAGCCCCGCGTCGTCGATCGCCAGCCGGATCGCGCGGGCCGATTCCTCCATCGACGGCTCGGGACGCACCCGGTGGTACGCGTCGCACGTCGCGCCGTATCCGAGCAGATCACCCAGTCGCCGCGCCTCGCGCCGGCGTGCGTGCTCCGGGCGTTCGAGCACCACCGCCCAGGCGCCCTCGCCGAGCACGAACCCGTCGCGATCTCGGTCGAACGGCCGGCTCGCTCCGGCCGCCCGCTCGGGCGTCTGGCGCCAATCGCGCCGCGTGATCACCCTGAGCAGCTCCATCCCGCGAAGGCACGCCCAACGCAGGTGCGCATCGGCGCCGACCACCACCATCGCGTCCGGTGATCCCGGGCGATCCGAACGCAGCATCGACATCGCCAGCCCCACCGCGTCCGATGCCGAGGCGCACCCATCCGACACACACAGCGACGGCCCACGCAACCCCAAACGGATCGAGAGCTCGCCCGCGAGGTTTCCGTGCGTCGCGTTCGTGATCGTCCACAGCGAGGGCGACCGCCCCGCGTGCACCGCCTCGGCCTGCGTGAGCGTGAAGTCGATGCCCCCCGCGCCCGTGCCCAGCACGAGACCCATGCGCCGCGACGCGTCCTCCCCCAACCCGTCGCCAACTGGCAGCCCCGCGTGCCCGCACGCCTCCCGTGCCGCCGCCAACGCCATCGGCAACAGCCGCGGCAGCCGACGAAGATCGCCCGCCTCCAGGCACGACGCGGGGTCCCAGTCATCGCACGCCGCCACCACCCGCGTCTCGAGCTCGGGCTCGCCCGAGTCGAACGCCGCGTCACCCGAGCGAAGCAGACGAACGCCCGAGCGCCCCGCACGAAGCCCGCCGACATACGCCCGCACGCCAACCCCCAGCGGGCTCACGGCGCCAAGGCCCGTCACGGCAACAGGCATGGGCGTTCGAGTTCCGGCATCGGGCATGTCAGGCAACGCCTCAGGTAAGCGAAACAACAGGTCGGTCCACCTCGGCGGCATCCCAAACCCGCCAGCGCGGAGCCTACGACGCTTCGACCGGACTTCGCGGCCCG
>JBCAXI010000376.1:0-3052 GCA_038534175.1 Planctomycetota bacterium
AGGTGGGCCGCGTAGCCCTTGACGCCCAGCTCACCGGTGGCGCGCCCAAGTTCATCTGGCCGCTGATGATCCCGGTCGAGATTCTCGGTACGTTCATCAAGCCCGTGGCGCTGGCGATTCGTCTGTTCGCCAACATGACCGCCGGGCACATCCTGATGGCGACGTTGTTCATGTTCGTGGGACTCGCCTTTGCCGCGATCGACGCGATCGGCGGAGTGCTCGGCGTCGGGCTGGGCGTCACGGTCATCATCATGTCCGTCATCGGGGCCTTCGCGGTCTACATGCTCGAGATCTTCGTTGCCTTTCTGCAGGCCTTCGTGTTCATGTTCTTAACAACTGTGTTCATCGCTCAGCTCTCGCACCACGGCGACCACGAGCACGAGCACGCCCACGACGACGACCACGCTCACGACGGCTCGCCCCAGTTGGCGACCGCTTGATTCACACGATCATCCACGCCGCGGGCTGAGCGCCCGCTCAACTCGCAGATTTGCATCGCTCGAAAGGAAATGGGAGAACCATGAAGACCCTCATGAAGAACGCGCTCCTCGCGGCCGGCGTGATGGCCCTCGTCGGGACCGCCTCGGCCCACGCGCAGCTGACCGCCGACGAGCAGGCCCAGATCGCCGCCGCCTCGGCCAGCCAGATCCATAAGGGTCTCGCCGTGATCGGCGCCGGCCTGGCCGTCATCGGCGGCGGGCTCGGCATCGGCTTCATCGGCAAGGGCGCGGTCGAGTCCATCGCCCGCCAGCCCGAAGCCGCCGGCCCCATCGGCAACAACATGATCCTCGCGGCCGCCCTGGTCGAGGGCGCCGCCCTCTTCGCGGTCGTCGTCGGCATCGTCGCGCTCTTCGTCTGATCCGCGACACGAACCACTGCGGGCTGGCGTCGAGAGGCGTCGGTTCGCATTCCGAGCGGAGCCACACTCGGCCCGCTCACGGGAGAACGCCATGTCAAGCATCCTCCGCCTCGTCTCCGTTCTCGCGGCCTGGATGGTCCTCGCGGCCGCCGCGCCGGTCGCCTACGCCGCACCCGAGGGTGACGCGGCCGCCGACACCGCCGCCCACTCCGATGGCGCTCATGGCGATGACCACAAGGATGGGCACGAGAAGGCCGGCGTTATCCCGACGTTCGGCCAGGCCTGGGCGCCGCTGCTCGCCGCGATCATCGTCTTCAGCGCGGTGCTGATCTTTTTGAACCAAGCCGTGTGGCCCAAGATCCTCAAGGGCTTGGACGAGCGATCCGCGAAGATCCAGCAGGAAATCGAGTCCGCCGAGGCCGCCCGCCAGCAGGCCAAGGACGCGCTCGAGATGTACGAGCAGAACCTGGCCGAGGCACAAGCGGAGGCCAAGAAGATGCTCGAGGCGACCAAGGCCCAGCAGACCCAGCTGGCCGCTGAGCTGACCGCCAAAGCCGAGTCCCAAGCCGCCGCGCTCAAGGAGAAGGCGTTGAAGGACATCGAGGCTGCCAAGCGGGCCGCGATCCACACGATCTACTCTGACGCCTCGGTCGCCGCGACCGCGATGGCGAGCAAAATCCTGAAGCGCGAGGTCAGCTCAGAGGACCAGCAGCGCCTCGTCGAGGAATCGCTGCAAGAGTTCGAGACCGCCGCGGGCTGATCCGACCGCTCCACGAGGACCACCATGCCGCTCATCGAAGCACAGCCCGACGCCGTCGCCCAGGTCTACGCACGCAGCCTCTTCGAGCTTGCCGAGGCCGACGGCGGCCAGGACAATACCGAAGAGGTCCTGGGTGAGCTTGAGCAGATCCTCGACCTCGCGCGGGCCGACGCCTCGTTCGGCGAGTTCATCTCCAGCCGGGTGCTCCCCGCCAAATCGCGCGCCGCCTCGCTCAAGAAGATGCTCGACGGCCGCGCGAGCGACCTCTCGATCCGCTTCCTGCTCATCCTCAACCAGAAGGGTCGCCTCGGGCATCTCTCCGCGATCGTCGCAGCCTACGACGCGATTGTCCAAGACCGATTCGGCCGCATCGAAGTCGACGTGTTCACGCCCGAGCCCGCAAGCCCCGAGATGCTGGCGACCATCAAAGATCGTCTCACCAATCAGCTCAGCAAAGAGATCATCCTGCATCCGTACACGGATCCGAAGATGATCGGCGGGCTCAAGCTACGCATCGGCGACCAGCTGATCGACGCCTCCGTCGAGACCCACATCCGCCGCATCCGCGAGCGTTTCGCCGCCGGCGGCGCCGACCAGATCCGAGCCAAGCTCGACGAGCTGCTCAACAACACCGAGTAACCCAAGCCCCACGCAGGAGCCCCGCCGTGCCCAAGAAAGCCATCGACGCCATCGACGTTGCCGGCCAGCGCGTTCTCATCCGCGTGGACTTCAACGTTCCGATGACCAGCGGCGCCATCGAAGACGCGCGACGCATCGAGGGCGCCCTGCCCACGATCAAGAGCGTCATCGATCGTGGCGGCAAGGCCATCCTCATGTCCCACCTCGGGCGGCCGGAAGGGACCGGGCACGAGCCGGCCCTCTCACTCAAGCCCGTTGCCGACAAGCTCGCTGAGCTGCTCGGCAAGCCCGTCGCGTTCCCCTCAGACGATTGCGTTGATGACACCGCGGCCGTGGGTGTCAACGCCATGGCCGACGGCGACGTCCTCCTGCTCGAGAATCTCCGCTTCCATAAGGCCGAGAAGAGCGGCGATGCCGACTTCGCGGGCAAACTGGCCGCGTACGCCGACGTGTACGTCAACGACGCGTTCGGCACGTGCCACCGCACGGACGCGAGCATGGTCGCGGCTCCCCGCGCGCTCGAGGGCAAGCCCCGCGTCTCCGGCTTCCTCGTCCAGAAGGAGATCCGGTTCCTCTCCGACGCGCTCGCCAACCCCGCCAAGCGATTCGCAGTCGTGCTCGGCGGCGCCAAGGTCTCCGACAAGATCGGCGCGATTAAGAACCTCCTGCCCAAGGCCGACGACATCCTGATCGGCGGCGCCATGGCCTACACGTTCATGAAGGCTCTGGGCCACGATGTGGGCGACAGCCGCGTCGATGAGCGACTTGGCGACGTCGAGCTTGTCGTCCTCGAC
>JBCAXI010000377.1:0-3043 GCA_038534175.1 Planctomycetota bacterium
CTCATCCGGCGTGGGCTCGACGATGAGGCCACGCGGACGGATCGAGATCGTCTGCTCACGGCGCTCGCTGAGATCGACGCGCTTTACGAGTCGGGTCTGGAGCCGCACCGCGGCGTCGGGTTCGTGACGCATCACGACGCCTGGCGCCGACTGACCGGGCGGTTTGGTGTGCGAGTGGTGGGCGTGATCCGTCCGATCGAGACAAGCGAGCCCACGCCGGGCGCGATCGCGGCGGCGGTCGACGCGGTCCGGTCGGCCGAGGCGAGCCTGATCATCGTGGAGCCGCAGTTCGATCCGGGCGCGGCGCGGCGTGTCGCCGAGCTGACCGGCGCGCCGGTCGCCACGCTCGATCCTCTCGGCGATGGCGACTGGTTCGCGATGATGCGGGCCAATCTAGAGGCGCTGACTGACGCGTTGGGCAACCCCTCGGACCTCGGGGCGTCCGGTGGCGACTGAGGCCGATGCGGCGGTCCTGTGCGAGCGTGTCTCCTTCCGCTACGCGCGTTCCATCGATGCGGCGGACACGCTCCGCGACGTGACGCTGCGTGTCGAGCGTGGCTCGCGTCTTGGCGTGCTCGGTCCGAACGGCGGCGGCAAGACCACGCTGCTGCGTCTCATGCTCGGTTTGCTCGGCCCGTATCGGGGTGTGATCAAGATTGAGGGCCGATCGCCCAACGAAGCCAGACGCACCGGCGTGATCGGGTACGTGCCGCAGCGGGCGAGGGCGGTGCTGGAGTTTCCCTTGTCGGCGCGGCAGGTGATCGAGCACGGAGCCGATCGCGGGCTGGCGCCGTGGCGGGCGCGCACGCCTGTTCGAGCACGCCAGATTGACCGCGCGATCGAGCTGACCGGGTCGGGGGAGTTTCTCGACAAGCCCGTCGGCGGGCTCTCGGGCGGCATGCTCCAGCGCGTGCTGATCGCGCGAGCACTCGCGGCCGATCCGCGCGTGCTGCTGCTCGACGAGCCCACGGTCGGCATCGACGCCAGTGGGCAGGCGCAGTTCTCCGAGCTCATGGCGACTGTGCACCGCGAGCTGGATCTCACCGTGGTCCTGGTATCGCACGACCTTCGTGTGATGGCGGCCGGGTGCGATGCGGTCGCCGTGCTGAGCCGGACGCTGCACATGCACGAGGCGCCCGAGGGCATGACCGCCGAGCTGCTCGCCGAGGTGTTCCACCACGACGTGGCCATGGGCGCTCACGCCCACGAGCACGCGAGCGACTCGGATAAGCTCACCCGGTGAGAACGATCGAGTACTTCGCCGATCCGGTGCTGCGCGCGGCGTTCCTGCCGGCGGTTGTCTGCGGGCTGGGCGTGGCCGTGCTCGCGTCCATGCTCTCGATGCTGGTTGTGCTCAAGCGGCTCGCTTTTATCGGCCAGGGCGTATCGCACGCGGCGTTCGGAGGCGTGGGGGTGGCGGCGGCGCTCGGGCTGGCCGGTGGCGGGCTCGGCGCTGAGGGCTACGCGGTCGTCGCGGCGTTCTGTTTCGGTGCCGCCTGGGTGATCGGGCTGCTCGAAGAACGCCGAGGGGGCGGGCTGGACACATCCATCGGCGTGGTCCTGGTTGCCTCTATGGCGCTCGGCTCCATGCTCATGCATTGGTCGGCGAGGCGGGGGGGCCCGCCGCCGCCGGCGTGGGAGTCCGTGCTCTTCGGCAGCCTTGGTGGGGTGGGATGGATCGACGTGGCCTGGGCGTGGGGCGGCGCGGCGGTGGTCGCGTTGGTGCTGTGGTGGTCGCGTCGGTGGCTCTGGTTTTGGGCGTTCGACGAGGAGGCCGCCGCTGCGTTCGGCGCGCCCTCGGTCGCGCTGCGGGCGGTGATGCTCGGCTTGATCGCGGGCGTGGTGGTCATCGCGATGAAGCTCGTGGGCGTGGTGCTCGCGACGGCTCTGCTGGTGCTCCCGGGCGCGATCGCGCTGCGCCTCTCCGACCGCCTGGGGCGGGTGATGGGCTGGTCGGTGTGCGGCGCGGTTGGCGCGATGCTCGCGGGGTTATTCGCGTCGTTCGAGCTCGACCTTCCGCCCGGAGCGGCGGTGGTGGGGGCGTTGACGATTGCGTACTTCTGCATCCGCGTTGCGACTCGGCTTGGGCGGCGTGCTCCGGCGACGCGGCCGGTGCGCGCGGGCTAGCCTCGGGCGGCGCGAGGACGCGTGCCAGTCCCATCGCGCCCAATTCAGGAGATCGACATGAAGGCCGAGGCGATGCTTGCGGAGCTCAATCGACTGCGGAAGGACCTCGACGAGGATCCGAGCGATATCGAGTGGCTCACGCTGCACCACGTGTTCTGCTTCGTGAGCTACGAGACCGCCGCCCTGCAGCGTTATCTGGACCAGCAGGCCGAGAAGGGCGCGTTCGACGAGTTCGATGACTGAGCCAAATTGTGTTGCGGTCCGACCCCGTATCGACGATACTCTTGCATCGCAGGCAGGCGGCCCAGAACCCGCGGGATAACCCCGTGGCGGCGGGCAGAGCGGCCTGCGACGACCGCGACTCGATCACCAACGCGAGGAACGCCTCGCACAGGGTCGCGGGCGATGTGCCTCGGGTGACGGCCCGAGGAGTATGAGCCCGGCGGCGTCCCGTACAGACGGACGCGACGGCTTGGCAAGGTCCATACGCAAGGAGGTGATCCAGTGACGAATTCTGACTGTACGAGCGGGCTGCGAACCTGACGCAGCGCGACGGTGCTGCCGTTGCCGCAGCCCACAGCAGGAGAACATGACTCCTACGGCCGCCCGGATTCCAAGATCCCGGCGGCTTTTTCTCTGCGCGTACCCTCTCCCATGAGCTCAGGCGCCCACACGCTTTCAGTCTCGTTTGAGGATGTTGTCGCCGCCGCCGAGCGTCTTCGCGGCGTGTCGCACCGGACACCTGTGCTGACATCGCGCACGCTCGATGAGCGCGTCGGCGCCCGTGTGTTCTGCAAGGCCGAGTGCTTCCAACGCGTCGGAGCGTTCAAGTTTCGCGGCGGCTACAACGCCATGTCTCGGCGCGCGGGCGGGCCAGCCCCCGCGCGACGCTGCGGCGGGCCTCTAGATCTTGGAT
>JBCAXI010000378.1:0-3027 GCA_038534175.1 Planctomycetota bacterium
GGTCGCTCATCTGCGCGACCGCGACGTGTACCGCTTCATCTTCCACCCTGGCTTCTCGACCGCCGACGAGGTCAGCGACCTATCGGGCCGCGGCGTGGGCATGGACGTCGTCCGCACGAACATCGAGCGCCTCAAGGGCTCCGTGGACGTCGACAGCACGCCGGGCAACGGCACGGTGATCACGCTCCTAATCCCGCTGACCGTCGCGATCCTGCCCGCGATGATGGTGCGCGTCGCGGGCGAGATCTACGCGGTGCCGCTGGGCAACATCCTCGAGATCGTGCGCCCCTCGCCCGAGCAGCTGGGCACGATCCAGGAGCGACCCGTCATGCGCCTCCGCGACGACGTGCTCCCGTTGATCGACGCGTGCGACGTGTTCGACGTGCCCGAGGACGAGCGCACCCCCACGCCCTTCGCGGTGGTGCTCTCGCTGAACGAGAAGCGTGTCGGGCTCACCGTCTCGGGCTTGATCGGCCAGCAAGAAGTTGTCATCAAGCCGCTCGACACGCCCTCGGGCGAGCCCGCGCCGGGCCCGTTCGGCGGCACGACCGTGCGTGACGACGGGGGCGTGAGCCTGATCGTCGACATCGCCGAGCTGATGCGTCAGGCCGAGGGTCGCCAGGCCGAGGGACGCGCGTCCGACACCCGAGTCGCCGAGTCGCGAGCGCTCGCCGCCTAACCAACCGAGGGATCGAGCCAGGGAACGAACAACCCACCGCGCGTCGCCCGAAGACGCCGGACAGGAAAGGCAACGCCATGGACCCCCGTTACATCTCCCCGTTCGTGTCAAGCGTGCAGAACGTCTTCTCGACGATGCTGCAGCTGCCGGTGACGGTCGGCGAGCCGCGTCTCAAAGAACGCGGCGCCGCGTCGCACGACGTCACCGCCATCATCGGCATGTCCGGCGACGTCGTCGGCTCGGTGGCGCTCTCGTTTCCCGCCGACACCGCGCACCACATCGTCGCGCTGTTCTCCGGCATGGACCTCGACCGAGACCACCCCGACTTCGCCGACGCCGTGGGCGAGCTGGCAAACATGATCTGTGGCGGGGCCAAAGCGCAGTTCCCTTCCGACGGGCGCGCCTCCATCTCCGTGCCCAGCGTCGTGCTCGGCAAGGGGCACTCCGTCTCCCAGCAGAGCAACGTCCCGTGCGTCGTGATCCCGTGCGACACGGATTGCGGCGACCTCGTCATCGAGGTCGCGATCCGCCAGTCGCAGGAAACCGAGAACCCCACCACCGCCGGCGCCGCCCAGGCCTGAACCGACCCAACGAATCGTTTCGCAGGAGCTGACCGATGAAGATCCTCTTGGTCGATGACTCGAAGACCATGCGCAACATCCAGAAGTCCGTGCTCGCCCAGCTCGGGTACACCGAGATCGAGGAGGCGTGCGACGGGCAGGACGCCCTCAGCAAGGTCGGCGCGTTCGCGCCCGATCTCATGCTGGTCGACTGGAACATGCCCAACATGGACGGGCTGACGTTCGTCAAGACGCAACGCGAGACCGACCCATCGACGCCCATCATCATGGTGACGACCGAGGCCGAGAAGGCCCGCGTCATCGAGGCCATCAAGGCTGGTGTCAACAACTACGTCGTCAAGCCGTTCACGCCCGACATGCTCGCCCAGCGCATCCAAGAAACCCTAGAGAAGGTCAACGCCGCGTGAGTTGGTGTCGGCGTGGGGGCCCGATCGGTCCCGCGCTCGGCCCGACGCCGCGGGGCGACCTTCGTGCGCCCCACGCGAGCCGATCATGAGCCAGCCCGAGGCGAATCCGGTCCACGTCTCGCTCATCAACGGTGGGCTCGAGGCCCGCATGCGCCTCCAGCCCGGGCTCGGCGCGCTCGACCGAACACTGGAGGGCGTCCGCGCGAATCTCCTCGCGGCCGGCGTCTCGGCGCGGTGGCTCGACGAGCCCGCCATCCGAGACGCGCTCGATCGATACGACCCCGCGAACGGACTAGAAGGCGTTGTCGTCGCGCGGGGTGAGCCTCCCAAGCCCGCCACGGCCGGCGCGTTCCAGCTGATCGACACGCTCCGCGAGCGGCTCGAGATCGCCGAACGCCGGGCCGACACCCAGGCCCAGGCGCCCAGCGCCGCGGCGGTCATCGGCGACGCGCTTGCGGCGGCGGACGACGCGGTCTCCCACTACGAGCGGTCGGCGTTCGTCATCGTCCAGGCGGGCGAGCCGCTAGGACGCATGATTCCCTCCGATCCCGGCATGGACGGCGAGGACGTCAGCGGACGCTCCATCGCCGCGCCCGCCTCGGGCGAGCCAGAGTTCAAGCCCGGCGACTCGATCGAGGTGCGTCGAGACGGCGCCATCCACGCCGCCGTCAGCGGGCGCCTGGTCGCCGACGGGCACGTGCTCGAGGTCTCGCACACGCTCGAGCTCGACGGCGCGGTCGACTTCTCGACGGGCAACATCCGCTTTCCAGGCGACGTGTCGGTCTCGCGCGACATCGGCGATCGGTTCGAGGTCGAGTGCGACGGCGACCTCGTCGTGGGCGACGTGGTGCAGGCCGCGTATGTGCGTGTCGGCGGCTCGGCCCACATCCGGCTGGGCATGACCGGTCGCGGGCGGGGCGTGCTGCGGGTCCGACGCGACCTTGAGGCCCGCTACCTCGACGACGCGCAGATCACGGTCGGGGGCGAGCTGCGCGTGGATCGCGAGATCACCGCCGCCCAGCTCACCGTGCTCGGCGAGGCCAACTGCCCGTCGTGCAATCTCATCGGGGGCGTGGCGACACTCGCCCGCGCCGCCCACTTCGCCACCCTCGGCGCCCCCGGCGCCACACCCACGCGCGTCGCACTCGGGCAGCGCGAGGACCTCGAGAGCGTGCTGGTCGAGACCGCCGAGATGCTGACCGAGTTGGAGCGCGTCGCCCGCGTCGCGCTGGATCGCCTGAACACGCTTCAAGCGCTTGGCTCGCGGATGAGCCACGCCGAGGCCGAGCGGATGACCGAGGCCCAATTCGAGGCCGCCGACGCCGAGAACAAACGCGACAGGCTGCTCGAGGCGATCCGC
>JBCAXI010000379.1:0-3005 GCA_038534175.1 Planctomycetota bacterium
CGGCCTCGCCGGCTTCTTCTGAGAAGTTCACACCCAGCTCGGCGGCGGCCGATCGGCAGGCCTCCTCGGCCTTGTCCCAGTTGGCGGGGTCGCCCACGTACTTCGACGAGTCGGGATCTCGCAGGCCCACGCGGACTCGGAAGTCCTCCAAACCCAGCGTCTTGAAGATGGTCTTGACGATGCCGATGCAGGAGGTGACTTCTTCTGCGATCTGGTCCTCGCGGCAGAAGATGTGCGCGTCGTCCACGGTGAAGGAGCGCACGCGGGTGAGCCCGTTGAGCTCGCCCGACTGCTCCCAGCGGTAGACGGTTCCAAACTCAGCCAAACGCACGGGCAGGTCTCGATAGCTGTGGGGCTGGCTGGCGTAGATCTTGATGTGGTGGGGGCAGTTCATGGGCTTGAGGAGGTAGCCCTCGACGTCGCCCTCGCTCATGCGGTTGGAGAGCTCGCCGCAGGTGCAGCCCTCGTCGCTGAGCATCTTGAGGAAGTCGCGCTCCATGACGGGGACGAACTGGCTGTCGGCGTAGTAGGGGAAGTGCCCGCTGGTCTTGTAGAGCTCGAGCTTGCCGATGTGGGGGCAGAAGACCTCGTCGTAGCCGAGTTTGGTGAGCTCGGCGGAGATCCAGGTCTGCAGCTCCTTGCGGATGACCGAGCCCTTCGGGGTCCAGAGGACCAGGCCCTGGCCCACGGCCTCGTCGATGTGGAAAAGGCCGAGCTGCTTGCCGAGGGTGCGGTGGTCGCGCTTGCGGGCCTCTTCGAGTCGCTCGAGATGCTGGGCGAGGTCTTTCTTGTTGAAGAAGGCCGTGCCGTAGACGCGAGTGAGGCGGTCGCTGTTCTCGTCGCCGTGCCAATAGGAGGAGGAGAGGCTCATCAGCTTGAAGGCGCCGATGAGTCCGGTGCTGGGGACGTGGGGGCCGCGGCAGAGGTCTTCCCAGTTGTCGCCAGGGGTGCCGGTGGCGTACCAGGAGAGGGCGTCGGAGCCGGCGGCGATGGCGCGCTCGGCGTTGTCGAGCTTGTACTTGCTGCCCTCGTCGCGGAGCTTCTTGAGGCCCTCGTCCTTGGGCATCTCGTAGCGGGTGAAGGCTCGGTCTTCCTTGACGATGTCGGCCATGGCCTGCTCGATGGCCTCGAAGTCGCCTTCTTTGAGCGGGCGGTCTTCGGGGAAGGCGATGTCGTAGTAGAAGCCGTTGTCGAGGGGTGGGCCGTAGACGAGCTGGGCGCCGGGGACGACGCGCTGGATGGCCTCGGCCATGACGTGGGCCGCGGAGTGGCGGAGCATGTAGAGGGCGTCGGGGTCGGGGTCGCCGTCGCGGGTCTTTTCTGTCAGGAGGGCGAGGGCGCAGTCGCGGTCGAGGGTGGTCGACAGGTCGGCGGGCTCGCCGTCGACCTTGGCACCCACGGCGGCCTTGGCGAGGCGGGCGCCGATGGACTCGGCGACCTCGTAGGCCGTCACGGGGGTGTCGAAGGACTTGACCGAGCCGTCTGGGAGGGTGATCTGGGGCATGGGAGGGGATGCTAGACGTTGGATGTTGCGGCGTGCGCGAGACTCTTCCTTCCTCTCCCCCTGGGGGAGAGGATCGAGGTGAGGGGTCTACCTCTTCTCTGTCTTCTACTTGCCCCGAACTGCAGAGAGCGGAGGAGAGATAGGCGCGGAGACCCCTCACCCCAGCCCTCTCCCCCAAGGGGAGAGGGAGCAGGAGGCCTTGCGCGGATTCTGGTTGTTTCTTCAGGAATTACTCTTGTGTCGATATATCTGAATACGATATATCTATGCCTGATGGATCGGAGGCCGGGATGGCGTTGTCGGATCTGAAGACGGACGGGACGGAGCTTGTGGTGCTGTCGGTGCTGGCCCAAGAACCGCAGTACGGGTACGCGATCTCGAAGCACGTCGCGGCGTTGTCCGACGGCGCGTGGTCGATCGGCGCGGGGCAGCTCTATCCGCTGCTGAGCAAGCTGGAGAAGTCGAAGCTGGTGAGCGCGTCGTGGGATGAGGTGAAGGCCGATCCCGATGACAGCGGCGGGGGACGTCGAAGGAAGTGGTATCGGCTGACGGCGAAGGGCAAGCAACGCCTCCAGCAGCGGATCGAGGCGCATCGGAAGGCGACGGCCGTGCTGGAGCGCTTTATCGGCGGGGCCGATGTGGCGGGTGGCGCGGCGTGACGGCTTCTGAACAACAAACCAAAGGCCGAGACGCGGTCGAAAGCTCGGCGCGCGATCCAATCGCCGACTGGCTGGCGGTGTTTGGGCGCACGCTCGCGGTTCCGAAGGCGGAGGCGCGGGAGATTCTGGATGAGCTGGAGGACCACCTGCGGACGCGGGTGGATGACCTGCTGATCGCCGGGCTGAGCGAGCCGGAGGCGACGCGGCGGGCGGTGGGCGAGTTGGGCGAGACGGTGGCGTTGGCGAAGGGGTTTCGCGAGGCGCGGACCCACAGACGAAGGAGGCTCTTGATGCAGGCGGCGACGATTTCGGCGGCGGCGGCGGCCGTGACGATCAGCGTGTGGACAGCGATGGCCCCCGGGGCTGGAGGCGCCGGTGGCGTAGCGGGAGGTGGCGACGGGGCCGCCGCCGCAATGGTGGCATCGGGACGTGATGGCGGAGCGAGCGTTGTGGCGGTGTTCGAGCCCGATGACGCGCCGCTCGGGGAGTTGGTCATCGACGAGATGGCGCTGGCGGACGCGTTCGAGTTGTTGGCGGGCTCGTTCGATCGCACGGCGTTGGTGCACTGGAACGAGCTGGGGTTGTCCCCGCTCGGGTACCAAGCGGCCCCGGTGACGCTGTCGAATCTCACGGCGGAGGAAGCGATCGAGAAGCTGATGTCGTCGTCGGGCATCGAGTGGTTGGGCGAGGTCCGTGTCCGCATGCGTCCGACGGTGATGGAGGTGGGGCCGCGGTCGCATTTCGACTCGGCCGAGCGGTCGCGGCGCGAGTACTCGATGGGCGAGATCGATCTGTCGGTCCAGATCCATGACCGACAGATCGATCTCGCCCATCGAGTACTC
>JBCAXI010000380.1:0-3003 GCA_038534175.1 Planctomycetota bacterium
TCCCCGAACAGGCCGTGTCTGATGACACCGCGTGAAAGAGCCTGATTCTTCGGGGGGAATGGCCGAGGCCCACACGCGGGCGCCCGGCGATGCCGGTATCTCCGGCGGACTAATGATAGCAACCTCGCCCGCGTCGCGTCAGCCGCCCGCGCGACCGGCCCGGACCGACCCGAGCACGCCGCGGGCGGCCTCGATCAGCCCCGCTCGGCCCGCCGAGTTGTCCGCCTTGGCGTTGTCGATCTCGTGCGAGCACCCCTCCCGCTTGCGCTCGATCGGCCACTGGGCCCGCTCCCGACGCGCCAGCTCGTGCTCGTCCCAGCCGCGATCGCGACGCAGGCGTTCGAGCCTGACCGCTCTTGGCGCCGCGACGAACACCACCGCGTCGCACTCCTCGTCCAGCCCGGCCTCGAAGAGCAACGGCGCATCGATCACGACCCCCGGTGCGCCCTCCGTGCGGGCCCGCTCGATGAGCTCGGACCGCCCGGCCTTGAGCAGCGGGTGCACCAGCGCCTCGAGACGCTCCCGCTCATGTGGTTGCTCAAAGACAATCGCCGCGATCCCAGCGCGGTCCACGCGTCCCGTGGCGTCGAGCACGCGCTCGCCCCACCACTCCACGAGCATCGCGCTGACCTCGTCTCGATCGAGCATGGCCTTGGCCGCGCGATCGGAGTCGGACACGAGCAGACCCAACTCGGCGAACGCGGACGCCACGGCGCTCTTGCCCGCGCCGATGCCCCCCGCCAGCCCGATCACCATCGGGCGTTCGGCGCCGGTCACATCGCCTCTCCCTTGAGCACGGTGATGTCCGGCAGATTGCGGTAATACCCGTCATAGTCGAGCCCGTAGCCGACGACAAACTCATCGGGGATGTCGAAGCCCTTGTAATCACACTCGAACACGGGCGGCTTGCCCGGGATCGCCTTGCGCAGCAATGCGCACGTCCGCACGCTGGCGGCGCCTTGCTCGCGAATCAGCTCGGCGACCAGCTTCATCGTCTGACCCGAGTCGAGAATGTCGTCCACCACCAGCACGTGCCGCCCTGCGAGGTCGTCGGGCAACGCCGACCGGAGCGCCGCGCCCTTCGACGCGACACTTTTGCCCGGGTAGCTGCTCACCGCGACCACGCCAAAGCTGAGCTTCAGCGGCATGCACCGCACCAGATCGGCGACAAAGATCAACGCCCCCGTCAGCACCGGCACCATCACGACCCGACCGGGGGAGTCTTTGGCGACGCCCTCGGCGGCCAGATCGGCGCCGATGTCGCGAGCGATCTCCTCGCCCAACTCGCGCACGCGCTCCGCGATGCGGTCGCGATCGATCAGCACTCGCTCGATCTCTGGGAACATGAACCCAGCGTATCGACACCGCGCCATCCGTGGCGTCCCCAGCCGCCACGCAGAAACGCAGTCGGCGCCCTAGGCTGGCGCCATGCTGACGATCGACTACGCCAACTGCCTCGCGCCGCGCATCGGCGAGCACGGACTCGACCCCGCACGGCTCGAGCCCGGATCCGACCTGACGCTCGCCGCCGATCGACTCACCGAGCGCCTGGAGACAAGCCGAGGGACGGGCTGGGAGCGATGGCGCGAGCTCGCGCGGACGCCCCTGCGGGACGAGCACGTGGGCGCCGTGCGACGCGTCGTCGAGACCTGCCAGGGCCGATTCGACAACCTCGTCGTGCTGGGCATCGGCGGCTCGGCGCTGGGCAACATCGCGCTGCACGCGGCGCTCAACAGCCCGACGCACAACCTGCTCACAGACGGCAACCGACCGGGCCCGCGGGTCTTCGTGGTGGACAACGTCGACCCCCGCCAGTTCAGCGCGGTGCTCGACGTCTGCCGCGGGTCGTCGAACGGATCGCTCGATCGAACGCTGTTCAACGTCATCAGCAAGTCGGGCGAGACCGCCGAGACCGCCGCCCAGTTCATGATCGTGCGAGACATGCTGACGCGCGAGCTGGGCGACGTCCACCGCGACCACGTCGTCGCCGTCACCGACCCCGCCAAGGGCACGATGCGCACGCTGTGCGACGACGCGGGCTACGCGACGCTGCCCGTGCCAGAGGGGGTGGGCGGACGCTTCAGCGTGCTCTCGCCCGTCGGGCTGTACAGCGCCGCGATGACGGGCATCGATCTGGACGCGCTGCTCGCGGGTGCCGACGCGATGGACCGCCGCTGCGGCAACCGCGATCTCTCGCAGAACCCCGCCGCCCTGCTCGCCACGCTGCTCGTCGAGCTCGCCAGCCGCAAGGGCAAGAACAACCACGTGATCATGCCCTATGCCAACGGGCTCTATCTGCTCGCCGATTGGTTCCGCCAGCTTTGGGCCGAGAGCCTCGGCAAGCGGGTCGACCTCGACGGCGACCAGGTGTTCGCCGGCTACACGCCCATCAAGGCGCTGGGCGCGACCGACCAGCACTCGCAGGTGCAGCTGTATCGAGAGGGCCCCAACGACAAGGTGTTTGGGCTGATCGACGTCGAGTCGTTCGGCGAGGCCGACGGCATCGCCATGCCCCGCGGCATGGGCGTGGAGGCGCTCGAGTATCTCGAGGGCCGATCGATGCGCGAGCTGCTGCGTGCCGAGAAGCGAGCCACCGAGTACGCACTCGTCGAGAGCCAGCGCCCGAACTTCACGATCCGCATGCCCAAGGTCGACGCCCATCACGTGGGAGAGTTCATCATGCTCTGGCAGATCGCGACCGCGTACGCGGGGCTCATGCTGAACATCGACGCGTACAACCAGCCGGCGGTCGAGACCGGCAAGCAGGCGACGTTCGGGCTGATGGGGCGCGAGGGGTACGCCCAGCACCGCGAGGCCGTGGAGCGCACGCTCGCAGAGACGCCCCACGTGGTGTAGCCACGCGCTCAGAGGCCGCGACGGTCCCACGCTCCCGCGGCCGCGAACACCACCAAGCCGCCCAGGCCCAGCATCGTCACGATGGTGCCGCCCGTGTATCTGCTGCTCGATCAGTCACCCATGACCAGCGAGCTGAACTGGTACACG
>JBCAXI010000381.1:0-3002 GCA_038534175.1 Planctomycetota bacterium
GCGTCGATCGCCACGATCTCGCCGAGGGCGTCCCGATCGATCGACTCGAGCTCGGGCGAGCTCAACCCCGCGATGGAGGGGCTCTACCACTACGGCGTCCACACCATCGAGATGGTCGATGCGATCTGGGGCCCCGGCGTGCGACGCGCCTCCGCGATCGAGCTCCCGGACCGACACCTGGTCGATCTGGAGTACGCCGATGGGCGGTACGCCCGGCTGCGGTTGGAACGCAAGGGCGCGTACGAGTTCGGCACCACTATCCACGGGACCAAGAGCGTCCAGCAGTTCAAGGTCGACTTCGGTCCCGTCTACTCGCGATTGGTACGCGGTATGGTCGGGTTCTTCACCGATGGCAAGGCGCCGGTCGACCTCCGCGACATCGTCGAGAACGTGCTGGTGATCGAGGCGGGCAACCGGTCGATCCGCGAGCAGGGGGCGTGGATCGAGGTTCAGCGGCCAATATAATTGGTTTTTGATCGGTGTCAAGCAGATTCTGACGAACGGGCTTGCACGAGAGACGCCATCTGTGGATGCTGTTGGTGAGCGGCAAGGTTATAGAATCTTCGAGATTCAACCACTGCTGCCAGCGAGGGTGTCCCGTGCGTCCGATCCATTCCGCCAAGAAGGCCATCGCGCTCTCGGTCACAGCCGTGACCGCGGCGATCGCTCTGGCGTCATCGGGCCAGCCGATCTCGATCCAACCCATCGAGGTCGAGACGCCGATCGGCGAGGCTCGTGGTTGGGCCGCGACGGTCGATCTCGCCTCACCCAAGATCGAGGTACTTGTCACCGAGGCGAACGACGATCCTGCGCACGAGTCCGTTCGCGTTTCGACGAAAGCCTGGGCCGAGCGCGTGGACGCGACGCTCGCGATCAACGCGAACTTCTACGCCGCCCAGGGCGAGCACGCGAACATCGTGGGACTGAGCGTGAGCGATGGCGTCGTCGTATCGCCAGCGCGGTCCCACGCGGGCCTCGGCGATCCGGCGCTGGTCTTTGATCGCGACGGACGCGCCCGAGTGATTCGGTGTGCTCCCTGCGACGACGCGTGGGACGCCGTGTCTGGTGTCGGTGGATCGGCTTCCGCCAACGCCCATGGCGGACTGCTGTTGCAAGACGGCGTGAATCATGGCGCCCAAGCGCGCGTGGCCTCGGGTGCGCGGCACCCGCGGACCGCCGCGGGCGTGTCGCCCGATGGGCTGACGCTCTTCCTGGTCGTGGTTGACGGGCGACAGCCTGGATGGAGCGTGGGCCTCACGCTCTCCGAGCTCGCGGATCTGATGCGCGAACTCGGGGCCGACGACGCGCTGAACCTTGACGGCGGCGGCTCGAGCTCGCTGCTGTCCAGAGTGTCCGGGGACGGCTCGCTGCACGCCTCTTTCGTGGTGCGCAACCGCCCCAGCGAGGGGGCCTTTCGCCCCGTCGCGAACCACCTTGGTATCCGCGTTTGCGGCGGGCATGAGAGCGCCCGCGTCGAGCGTCCGTCGGATCGGGGTGTCGACTGATTTGTGTCCCGGGTCCAGCGTTCGGCGACGCGTACCGATCGCCGGGGCCCGTCATTTTGTGTTCTGTTTTGCTTGAGTATTTGGGAGAGAAGACATGAAGAAGACCATCGCACTGACCGCCCTCGCCGGCCTCGCGACCGCCGCCGCCGCCCAGAGCATCACGCTCGAGCGCATCGCCACGGTCGACGCCTCCGGTGCCCTCGCGGCCAGCACGCAGGCCGCCTCCGTCGCCTGGAACGGCACGGACCTGTACATCGGCGAGTACGCCAACGCCGCCGGCCTCGTAGGCGTCACCCGCATCGGCGACGCCCTTGGTGCCCAGAACGTCAGCCGCTTCGGCGACATGGCCACCCAGGCCTTCCGTGGTGCGTTCCAGCTCGACATCGATGGCGATAGCGTTGCGGTCCTGCACCAGACGACCGGCGGTGCCGCCACGTCCAACATGCGCACCTACGACGGGCCGACGGGCGCCGTGACTTCCGAGCCCACCACCACCGACGTCGGCGCAACCGGCATCGGCGGCATGGCGTTCGATCCGATCAACGGCGGCCTCGCGCAGGCCCAGTTCGGGTCGGGCCGTTTCCGCCAGTACGACACCTCCACCAACGCCACCATCTGGGACGGCGCCTCCGGCCCGGTCAACTTCAATGGCGCCTGGGGCACCGCGTACCGCGGCATCGACGCGGACGACGACGGCAACTTCTACGCCCGCGAGGGCGACCAGCTCGTCAAGTTCACCCGCACCGGCCCCGACAGCTTCAGCTCCGACGCCGTGACCTCGATCCTCAACGGCCAGTTCGGTGACGGCGTGGGCGACAACACCAACGGCCAGGGCGTCGAGGTTGCCGATGAGTGGGGCGCGGTCTTCTACAACGATCGCACCAACACCGGCGGCGGGCAGCTCGTGGGCGACGTCCTCAAGGTCGTCGGCACCGACGGCTCGGCCATCGCGCTCAACTTCGCCAACAGCCCGGCCGACTTCCTCACCAACGCGTGGCTCGACTTCTCCTACGACCCCGCGACCAACACCCTCGCGGTCTCCAACTTCTCGTCTAACCGCGTGAACATCTACCGCGTCACCCCGACCCCGAGCGCGCTGGCGGTTCTCGGCCTCGGCGGTCTCGCCGCGGCTCGTCGTCGCCGCTGATCCGAATCTTCTCCTTCAGACCATCGCGGCGTCGCCCAAAGGCGACGCCCGCGATTTGCAAGACGCAGCCCACTCAGACCAAGCCCGAATCCGGGCCCGAGACGACTGTCAGGAACGATGAGCCGACTCGAAGAACTCCAGCCCGTGCGACCGCAAGATGGCCAGCCGCTGTACGTCACGGTGCAGGAGACGGTGCGGGCCGCGATCAACAAGGGCGTGTTTCCCCCGGGAGGGCGCCTCCCCAGCACCAAGGCGATGAGCGCCCAACTCGGCGTGTCGCTCGTCACGGTGCATCGCGCCCTTCAAGAGCTAGTCGCCGGGGGTGTGCTGCGACGCGGGCAGGGCCGCGG
>JBCAXI010000382.1:0-3000 GCA_038534175.1 Planctomycetota bacterium
CATCATCGTCACGCCCGATGGGCACGCCAAGGTCTTGGACTTCGGCCTGGCCCGTGTTGAGGAAGGGGCGTCTTCGACGGGGGCGCTCGACAGCCCCACCATGACCTCGCCTCAGGTCCCCAATCAACTCCAGCACTCACCCACCATCGCCGGCGCCATCCTCGGCACCGCGGCCTACATGTCGCCCGAGCAGGCGCGCGGGCGGCGCGTCGACAAACGCACCGACATCTGGTCCTTCGGCGTGGTGCTCTACGAGGCGCTCACCGGCGCCAGCCCCTTCGTGGGTGAGACCGTCAGCGACTCGATCGGCGCCATCCTGCACAAGACGCCCGATCTCGATCGCTTGCCCGCCGGCACGCCGCCAAGCGTCAAGCGCGTGCTCGAGCGTTGTCTCACGCGCGACAAGGCATGGCGCTACCGCGACATCGGCGACGCGCGACTCGACTTACTCAGCGCGGAGAGCGAGGGCGCCGTCGACGTGAGCGCGCCCAGCAAGCCCGGCGTGCCGCCAGCGTTCATCGGCGCGCTCATGCTCTTTGCATTGGCGATCGGCGCGGTGCTGATGTCGGCCCTCAAGCCGACGCCGGAACCGCCGCCCCGGGAGGTGCGCCGGTTCGACCTCGTCGTCGCCGATGAGAACGAGTCGTTCGCCGAGGCGAATCCGCGGATCTCGCGCGATGGGCGACGCGTCGCGTTCGTGCGAGACGAGACGGTCCATGTCCGCGATCTCGCCACGTTCGAGACGCAGACGCTCCAGCGGACCGACGCCGCCCGCAGCGTGTTCTGGTCGCCGGATGGCAAATGGCTCGGGTTCTCGACGCAACGCGGCTTGCACCGGGTGGGCGTCTCGGGCGGCGCCGCGACGAGGATCAGTGATCGCACACCCAGCACCGGGTACCCGCCCGCCTGGTTCGACGGCGACAAGATCCTGCTCTCGGTCGATCCCTCGAACTCGGAAGCCGGTGACGGCGGGCTCATGGAGGTGTCCTCGCGCGGCGGATCCGAGCGACTCGTGCTCGACGCCGACCCCGAAGAGATGGTGGACTTCCACAACCTCGCCGTGGTCCCCGGGACCGACGTGATCCTTTACGTCCGCCATATGAACAACGGTCGCACGCCCATCGAGGCGTTCGACGGCGAGCGCACAATCACGATCGCCGACGAGAGCGACATGTACCAGGCGACGATGTGCTGGTCGCCCACGGGGCACATCCTGTACACCCGCGGCTTCACGGTCACGGACCTGTGGGCCGTGCCGTTCTCGCCGGAGCGGATGGAGATGCTTGGTGATCCATTCCTGGTGATGTCGAACGCGAGCTCGCCCTCGGTGTCGGATGGTGGCGCCCTCGTCGTCGTGCGCAACACCAGCGTCCTCGGCGGCGAGCTCGTCTGGCTTGACCGCAACGGCGAGGTCGAGGTGATCGCCAGCCCGGGGGACGTGATCTCGAACCCGCTGCCGTCTCCGGATGGCGACCGGCTCGCGTTCACGATGGGGCCGCCGCCCAACGATTCACAGATCTGGGTGCGCGATCTCGCGCGAGGCGTCAACACCCGCGTCTCCGATCTCAATGGCTTTGTGTTGGCCGCCGGCTGGTCGCCCGACGGACGACGGCTCGCGGTGGTGAACTTCGGATGGTGGCGCCCTCGTCGTCGTGCGCAACACCAGCGTCCTCGGCGGCGAGCTCGTCTGGCTTGACCGCAACGGCGAGGTCGAGGTGATCGCCAGCCCGGGGGACGTGATCTCGAACCCGCTGCCGTCTCCGGATGGCGACCGGCTCGCGTTCACGATGGGGCCGCCGCCCAACGATTCACAGATCTGGGTGCGCGATCTCGCGCGAGGCGTCAACACCCGCGTCTCCGATCTCAATGGCTTTGTGTTGGCCGCCGGCTGGTCGCCCGACGGACGACGGCTCGCGGTGGTGAACTTCGACCCATCCAAGGGGATCGAGGTCCGGACACACGTTCTTGCCGCCGACGGGTCCGGCGCCATCGGGCAACCGATCGATGGCGTCGTCTCGTCGTTCGACGAGGCGTGGAATTACGCGGTCTATGGCGGGCGCACGGCGATCGGTCAGATGGAACTCCGCGCGTTCGATGTCAACAAAGGCAAGCCACTCGACAAAATCGTCACCACCATGGAGCAAGCACGGTTCGATTTCAGCCTGAGCCCCGACGGCTCGCTCCTGATCTACACCACCCGAGAGACCGGGCAACGCGAGGTGTACTGCACCCGCTTCCCCGATGGCGACGGACGCTGGCAGGTCTCAACCGAAGGCGGGCGCGACCCCGCCTGGGCACCCGACGGCCGGTCCGTCTACTACCGAACCGACGACGGCTTCCACGAGGTCTCGCTTGCCCGCGATCCCGAGATCCGATTCGGCCTGCCCGAGCCCGTGCTCGCGACCACGCCGCCCGCCTTCGAGACGTTTCAGGTCATCAAGCCCGAGCCCACCGGCGAGCGCTTCCTCGCGGTGCGCGAGCAGCGCGACGAGAAGGACAGCCAGCCCGCGTCCATCTCGATCATCGAGCACTGGCACGAGGCGTTCGGTGTGCGCGAGTAGTCTCGCCGCCCCCGGAGCCCGCGCCCTGGGCGCCTTTCCAACAAGATTCGCGCTTCGAGATGCAACGCCCCCCGACGTGGCGGACCTCCAACGGTAGCGGCGTGGTCAGGAACGGCCCTCGCCCGCAACCATGCCGTCGGACACACCGCGCTGGCGGCTCACACCACAACACGAAAGGACGCCACGCATGCACCGTCTGCGCTCGCGATCGATCGCTCTCCTCACACTCGCCGCGGCAGCGCCGGGCGCCCTCGCCACGGGCCCCGACATCCCGCTCGATCCCGCCGTGTTTGACTATTCGGACCCCAGCTACATCGGCCCCAACTTTGGCTTCGCCTCGCAGCTCTCGTACGTCAGCTTTCTCGAAGACGGCGGCACGGACCAGTCGGAGACCGACTTTCTCGGCAATGTCGTGCCGCCCGAGCTTCTCGGCAACGCC
>JBCAXI010000383.1:0-2996 GCA_038534175.1 Planctomycetota bacterium
CGAGTTCGCCAACGCCACCACGGCCGCGGCGTTGCTCTTCAGCGAGGCCTGCGTCTTCGCCGACATCACCGGCACCAGCGCGTGCAACCCCGGCTTCGGCGACGGCGTCGTCGATCTGTCGGACTTCTCGTGCTACCTGAACGAGTGGGTCGGGATGACCCCGTTCGCCGACATCACCGCCGCGGCCTCTTGTGTCGTCGGCACGGGCGGCGATGGCGTCGACCTGTCTGACTTCTCGTGCTATCTCGCCGAGTGGTCGGGCGGATGCGACGGCGACCCCGGCACCCCCAACTGACCCCACCCCCAACTGACGAACCACCCGTCGGCGCCCTCGCCGACGAACAACGGACCCATCCTCAGTCGACAGGGCCCGGCTCACGCCGGGCCTTGTTGCTTTTAGATGCGCAGGAAGGCGCTCAGGGCGCGCGAACACGTCTACATCGGCGCCACTCAGCGGAGATCCTGCAGTACAGTTCCGAGGTGATCCAGAACCCCCAAGATGACACTCCCACGGCCCCCGTCCCGGCGGACGCCGATGTCGGGGCGGGCGCTGATGGTGTTGGCGCCGGTGGTGGTGGGGGAGATGGTGGTGGGGGTAAGCCGCGGGAGTCGTTTTCGGGGTTTCCTGAGTTGCCCGAGCGCATCGATCGCTGGCGTCTGGTGCGGTTCATCGCCGAGGGCGGCATGGGAATGGTCTTCGAGGGCGAGGACATCGACACCGAGCAGCCGGTGGCGATCAAGATTGCCAAGTTGGACCTGGTCGCGGATCGGACGAACGAGGCCGCAAAGTTCGAGGCCGAGCTCATGGGGCTGCTGCGCGGCGTGGCGCACGTGCCGGCGCTCCAGGGCGCGGGCGCGTTCGTGGACCATTTCGGGCACACGCGCCGCTACTTCGTGATGGACTATCTGGGTGAGGACGTGCAATCGCTAACGGCGTACGCCTCGCGTCGTCGTCTGGGATTCGCCCGCCGGCTTGATCATCTCGCCGCGGCGTGCCGTGCGATCGCTTTTATCCATGAGAAGAAGGGGCTGCCGCACCTGGACATCAAGCCATCGAATCTGCTCATCGGCGAGCACGACCGGCTGTGGGTGACGGACTACGGGCTGTCACGTCCGTTGATCATGCGTCGCGGCGATCCGGTTGGCGGCACGTTTGAGTACATGAGCCCCGAGCATCTGCGCGGGAGGATCGAGTCCAAGCAGACGCTCTGCGACGTGTTCTCGATGGGCGTGGTGGGATACAAACTGCTCGCGAACGCGACGCCATACCCATTGCGTGAGGGGGAGGGCTACGAGGATCGTGCGGCCACGATCGAGTCGAGCCGCCCGGCGCGCACGTCGATGCCACCCGTGCTGGAGGGCGCGCTGCGCAAGGCGGTATCGCCCCGGCCCGAGGATCGATGGGAGGACATGAAATCGCTGGGCCGATCGCTGTATTGGCGTGGGTTGATCTGGCGAGCGCGGTGGGCGATCGTGCTGATCTCAATACTGCTCGCGATCACGCAGGGTGCGTCTTTCGGCCAGCGCGTGGGTGTGCCGCTGTCGTTTCAGTTAACGGGAGTGCACGGGTACTGGCAGACTTTCGTGGCCGCGACCTCTCCGACGCCTGGGCCGTGGCTGCACACGGCGGTCGTGCTGTACGACGAGGACACGGCGCCGTTCGAGGCGGCGGCGCGAGCGCTTGAGATGGAGGGCTTTCGCTGGCCGCTGGGACCTGGGGCGGAGCGGGATCGGACGGATCTTCGCCGCTTCCACGCGGCGTTCTGCGACTTGATGGCGAACAGCGGCGCCCGCGCGGTGGTGTTCGATCTTTACTTCTCGTCAGAGACCGAGCACGACGCGGCGTTCGCCGACGCCATGCGTCGGCTCATGCAAGCAGGCACCAACGTGGTGATCGGCGAGCAGAACTGGACGCGTCACCCTGACGGTTCGCCGAAGCTCTCACGGTTGTTGCTCGAGGCCGAGCCGCTCACGGGAACGATCGTCGTCACGCCGATCGAGGGTGGCGGCTTCCTCGTTCCGCTGGTGGTTCACGGCTCGGAGTATGAGGATCCTCAAAGATCCCTCGCCTTCGCGGCGTACCTGGCGGCCAGCAAGCCCGGCGCGTCGTCGACCGCGCGGTTCGATGCAGATCGCGGGGTGATCGAGATCGAGCACTGGCCGATCGGAGACCGCGTGGGGCAGCGTCGCAGGATCGGACCGGTGCAGGAGCACGCGTCGTTCGATGTGCTTGAGTTTCCTCCAGATCCCACGGGTTTTTCGCGGCCTAATGCGCCGTCGGGGCCGCAGCCGTGCCACACGTTCGTTGTCCGCCCCGAAACCACGCTCGCCGCGCACATCTATACGTACACCGATCTGTTCGAGCTGGACCCGACCGAGCTGCAGCGGCGCTTCGCCGATCGCATCGTGGTGATCTCGTCGCGGCATCGCGTGACGGCGCACGGACGGACGCTGCAGGGCGCGGTCGTGCAGGGCGAGGCGATCGAATCGATGGTGCGGGCCTCGCCGTCGCCACTGGCCACGAACACGAGAACAAGAAGGCTGTTTCTCGGTGTTGCGGCGGTGGGCGCTCTCGTAGGAGCGTTGGTGGGAGGGGTCGCGCTCATGTTGCCAGGGCGACGCCGATGGCGATGGGCCACATCGTTTGTGGCGGTGGGCGCTTTGGGTGTGGTCGTGGTGCAATGGCTCATGGAACGGCAGGGGCAACTCGTGACGGATCCCGCGTCGACGCTGGTCGGCGCCGCGGGCGCCGCGGTGCTGATGGGGCTGGTCACTTGGTATCTGTCGCCTTTGGCGCGTGCGCCGATCGCTAACGTCGCGAGGGCTTGAGGGGGACGATCGTCTGGTCCGCGTATCGCTCGACGTCGGCATCCGCCGCCGAGAGCATCAGCACCACAATGGAGGAACCACATGGCTTGTCAAAACAATCTCGCACGGGCGGCGATCGCGCTGGTCGGTGTTGCGGTGTGTGCGGCGTCGGCGCTCGGGCAGGTCAT
>JBCAXI010000384.1:0-2995 GCA_038534175.1 Planctomycetota bacterium
GGCGGGTCATCAATGGTGCGAGCGGTCTGGTCCGGGTCGGGCAGCACGAGGCGTAATCGACCAGCGCGGGCCTTCTTGTCGGCACGCATCGAGACCGCCAATTCCTCTGCCGGCGGCAACGCACGCACCTGAGTCGGGAGGCCGACACGTTCAAAGAGCGCACGAAGGCGTGCGGCGTATTGGTCGCGATCGGTGCTCGGATCGAGCGAGGTCGCCGTCGCCGCGGCCGCGCACACGCCGAGCGCCACCGCCTCGCCGTGGTGCAGCGGCGCGTGCGCCGAATCTTCGTCCGGCGAGAGCGTCGGAATCGGCTCGATCGCGTGCGCGAACGTGTGCCCAAGGTTCAGCAGGGCCCGCCCGCCCGAGTTGGCCCGCTCTCGCTCGTCCTCGGCGACAACCGCCGCCTTCACCCGCACGTTCCGCGCGATGAGCTCGGCGAGCGTCGAGTCGTCCCGGGCGAGCAGTGCCTCGGCGTTGGCCTCGGTCCACGCCATGAGATCGGGGTCGCCAAACGCGGCACTCAGGCAGGCGTGCTTCACACACTCGGCCAGGCCCGCCCGATGGTGCCGATCCGACAGAGATCGGATGGCCCGGGTGTCGGCCAGCACGGCCCGCGGCTGGTGGAAGGCACCGATGTAGTTCTTGCGGAGTCGCCCATCGGGCGTTTCGAGGTTCACGCCGGTCTTGCCGCCGACCGACGCGTCAACCATCGCGAGCAGCGTGGTGGGGCACTGGACGACCGGCACGCCCCGCTGGTAGGCCGCGGCCGCGAACCCGGCGGTGTCCCCGACGATGCCGCCACCGACGGCGATCACCAGCGAAGTGCTGCGATCGGCGCCCATCTCGGAGAGGGACGCGCAGATCGCGTGCACGCTCGCGGTGGTCTTCACGCGCTCGATGGGGCGCTCGAAGCGATGAACGCCGATGCTCGGTCCGCCGCGCTCGGTCGCAGCGCGGGCCTCATCAATCAAGTCATCCGGCACGCCCGAGTCGGCCACGAGGAGCGCCGACGCGAAGGCCGCCGCGAGACGTTCGAGGTCGCCGAGCACGCCCGACCCGATGCGCACGTCGTAGGACATCGCCGATCCGGCGCCGATGCGCACCGGGATGGTGTGCCCGGGAATGCCGTCTGGACTCACGGCGTTGGCCCGGCGCCGTCCGGCTCAAAGTCCTCCGGCTTGGCGCCCGCGAAATTCCGCCCCGGCGCGGGACCGCCATCGCGGCTCCAGGCGAGCCGCTCGGCGTCCCCCCAGAGCATCTCGAGGTCATAGTGCGATCGGGCGTTGGGCTCGAAGATGTGCACCACGACGTCCACGCAATCGGCGAGCACCCATACCGCCCGCTCGTCGGAAGAGGACCGGAAGGAAGGGAACCCACGCTCGGCGCCAAGCGACTCAACGTCGCGTAACGCGGACCGCATCTGCCGGTCCGAGGTGCCCGAGGCGATCACAATGAAATCGGTCACCTGGCTCAGGCGACGGACATCCAGCAGCACGATGTCGTCGCACTTGTCGTCCTGCAGCAGCCGGGCGGCGTCGGTCGCGAACGTCAGGGCCTCGCCCTCACGATCGGTGGCGGTGTCCGGGAACGTCTCGTGCTGCTCGATTGGGCCCGTCTCGGCCGATTCGAGATCGGAGCGGTCGCGCGGGGCGGTGTCGGAGCGGTCGGAGGGGAGCGGGGCGTCGGATGGGTTCGTCATAGGCAGATAAAGAGTATGGGTTGGCGGGCGGAGGGACCACGCCGTAGCGTGGTCTCGGTCGAAGTCCCACGGGAAGGGAGCGCATGGCGCCGGTCAACGCAACACTGGGTCTGGTGGTCGAGCGTGGCTCGGCCAATCGACTCCTTTGGAACCAGACCGAGGGGCTCGAGGGGGTGCACCGCACGCCCGAGGGCGTGTTCCGCGTCCAGGCCGGCTGGGAGGGGGCGGACCACCTGCTGGTGTTTGGCACGCCGATCCCTGAGGACGGCGGTGTGCGGCCGACCCGAGCTCAACGCTGGGCCCGCAAGATCGGGTTCGTCTCCGAGCACGACGACATCCGCCGACGATGCGATCTGGCCTGGCGGAGGCTGCTCGATCAGAGCGGGCTCGAGCGGGAGCGGGTGTCGTGCCTCTTTTATGAGCCGCCCAGCCTCGTGTCGGACGCGGCGTATCTCTCGGCCCACGCGCACGCCGGGCGGGTCTTCGGCCCGGACGACCGAGCGGGCGTGTGCACGCGGCTCCCCGCGATGTGGACGCTGGGCGAGTCGGTGCGATCGCTCCGAACCACGCCCATGCCCGCCAAGACGATGCGCCTGGTCTGCGTCACCTCGGGCAAGGCGATGACGCCCGGGCACGAGGCGAGGCTGCGGTTCTTGCGGCTGCTGCGGGATCGGGGCGTGCCGTTCGATCTGTTCGGACGAGACCTGCCCAGCGATCTCGAGGGCCGCGGCGAGATCTCGGACAAGGCCGACGTGTTCGATAGCGCGGCGTTCGCCTTGGTGCTCGAGAACGACGCGTCCGGTCGGCACTACGTCACCGAGAAGCTGTGGGACGCGCTCGTCTGCTGGTGCGCTCCGATCTACTGGGGCTCGCGTGCGGCCGACCGGATGATCCCCGGCGAGTCGATGATCCGCCTGCCCGATCTAGAAGAGGGCGGCGTCGATACCATCGTCCGAGCGCTGGCCGATCCGGAGTCGTACTCGTCCCGCGTGGGCGCGATCGAGGAAGCGAGAACGCGCACCCTTGGAGATCTGCGCATGGTCGAGTGGGCCCGGCACAAGCTGATGGGATTTCGCCGCATGTCGTCGATCCAGGGCGCCGGCGCGTGGGGTCTCGACGAGGACGCGAGCGGGCCGACCGGCGCGGGGGAACGCAGCGCGTGACGCCATGGATCTGGGTGATCTTGCTGGCCGGTCTGGGCGCGCTCGCCGCGGTGTGCCATCGGCTGCAGCACAAGGCCCGTCGTCTGCGCGATCGGCACCGCCGGCTCGAGGCGAGGCTGGCCCTCGTCGAAGG
>JBCAXI010000385.1:0-2985 GCA_038534175.1 Planctomycetota bacterium
GTAGGGGCGACCAAGGCGGAGCGCGAGGGTCGCTGGCTCATCGCCAACGAGCTGTTCTACCGGCTGGACCAGCTGACCGAGGACGCCGCCGAGTTCGAGGACGACAGCGATCGGCTGAACTCGCGTCTTGCGATGATCCGGCTGTACGCACCCGAGCGATTCCACGAGCTGCGCAACGAGCGCCGGGCGCTCGAGGACGAGGATCCGCTGCCCGCGTTCAACGCGATCGGCCAGGATTTCCGCGAGAAGACGCGCGGCATCAACGAGTACATCGTGAAGAAGGCGATCGAGCGTGCGGCGAGCCGGCACGTCGACCGCGAGAAGATCGCGCTGGCGGACCTCGTCGTCTCCGGGTTCGAAGAGATCAAGACGATGGTCAGCACGGATGACCTCTACAAGGCGTTCCCCGGCATCGCCGACGACCAGGCGCGGACCCGATTTGTCGCGTTCCTCGACGCCCAAACGAACAAGCTCCGCGGCGAGAGCAATCGTGCGCGGTACGGGCGCTACGACCTCAACGCCTCGATCAGCCAGCTCATGCAGATGAACAAGCGCACCGTCCGCGTGCTCGAGGAGGCCCTGCTCCACGAGTTCGGGAACGGCGCGATGTCGGTTCTGGATGACTATTCCGCCGTCATCTGGCCCGACGAGCTCCGCCGATTCCAGCGCTCCACGCAGGGCCGCTTCGTGGGCGTGGGCATCCAGATCCAGAGCGACGAGGAGCTGAATATCAAGGTCGTCACGCCGCTCGAGGGCGCCCCCGCCCAGCGAGCGGGCATCCGCGCCGGCGACGTCGTGACCAAGGTCAACGGCGAGTCCACCGCGGGCTTCGACCTCAACCAGGCCGTGGACGTCATCACCGGCCCCGAGGGCACGGACGTCACGCTCACGGTCGAGCGCGGCCTTGAGGACGACGCCGGCGAGCCCATCGAGGATGGCGACGGCGAACCCGTCACCGAGGAGATCGACTTCACCATCACCCGGGCCAACATCAAGCTCGCGTCGGTCAAGGGCTGGAAGCGCCAGCTCGTGGGCGAGGAACGCTGGGACTGGCACATCGACGAGGACCACGGTATCGGCTACGTGCGGCTGACCCAGTTTGCGCCCGACACCGCCGACGATTTCGACGACGCGATCCGCGACATGCGCGCCTCCGCCGCGGGGCTCAATGGGCTCATTCTCGACCTGCGCTTCAACCCCGGCGGCCTGCTCGATCAAGCCGTCGAGATCTCCAACAAGTTCGTGCCCAGCGGGCTGATCGTCCAGACCGTCGACGCCGACGGCAACGTGACCGAGCGCCACACCGCCAACCGTCGACGGGCCTCGCTCAACAACGTGCCCGTGGTCGTGCTCATCAATGAGGGCTCGGCCTCGGCGAGCGAGATCGTCTCTGGCGCGGTGCGCCACTACTCGACCACCGGCCAGCTCGACGCGGTGCTCATCGGCGACCGCACGTTCGGCAAGGGAAGCGTGCAGAACGTCTGGGCCCTGCCCGGCAACCAGACCGCCCAGAAGCTCACGACGCAGTACTACACGCTGCCCTCGGGCCGCATCATCCACCGCAAGCCGGGCTCAGCCGAGTGGGGCGTCGACCCGAACCTGCAGATCGCCCAGCTGCCCGAGAAGACGACCGAGGCGATCCTCAAGCGCATGGCCGCGGACGTCATCACGCTCGACAAGGACGGCAACGTCATGGAACCCGACGAGCCCCGCCCCGAGCCGCAGGAATTGCTGACCGAGGGGCTCGACCTCCAACTGCACACGGCGCTCGTGCTGCTCCAGAGCCGCAACGCCGACGCCGCCCACGCGGCCCTCGACACCCCCACCGCTCCGGTGTCGCCGATGAACAACTAACGAACCCGGGCGAGGCCCGCGTGGTCCCGCCCGGTTGAAAACCCTAAAGTGACTCCAGGGCCGACCCCAGTGTCGGCCCTGTTCTTTGTTGCTCCCGACTGGTCTCGAACCAGCCACCCGACCCGTCCGACGGAGGATCCCCCGTGACCGAGGCCCCCGCCCACGCCGCTGCTCGTCTGTCCGACGGGCTCGACAACGACGTCCTCCTCGGCTGGCTGCGCGACATGCAGCTCATCCGCGAGTTCGAGACCCGCTGCGGCCAGGCCTACCAGCAGGCCAAGATCGGCGGCTTCTGCCACCTCTACACGGGCCAGGAGGCTCTGGCCGTCGGCACCATCGGCTGCGTCAACCACGACGACCCCGTCGTCACCGCCTACCGCGACCACGGGCACGCGCTCGCCCGCGGCATGGACCCCGGCGCGTGCATGGCCGAGATGTTCGGCAAGATCACCGGCTGCGCTAAGGGCAAAGGCGGCTCGATGCACATGTTCGATCGCCCCAACCACCTCTTCGGCGGGCACGGCATCGTCGGTGCCCAGACGCCCCTCGGCGCCGGCCTCGCCTTCGCCGGACGCTACGAGTGGGAGGTCCTCGGCAAGGCCCTCGACGGCGGCGAGCCCAAGAAGAAGGTCACCCTCTGCTACCTCGGCGATGGGGCCATCGACCAGGGCGCCTTCCACGAGGCCCTCAACCTCGCCAGCATCTTCAGCCTCCCCGTCATCTACATCATCGAGAACAACGGCTACTCGATGGGCACCGCCATCCACCGGCACACCGCCAACCACGACAACCTCATCGCCCGCGGCCAGGCGTACAAGATCAAGTCCGCCAAGATCGAGGGCCTCGACATCCGCAACATCTACGACGAGCTCAAGCCCATCGTCGATGAGTGCCGCGACCTGCAGCGCCCCGCCTTCATCGACCTGCACACCTACCGCTACCAGGGCCACTCGATGTCCGACCCGCAGAAGTACCGCACCAAGGACGAGGTCGACAGCTTCAAGGAGAAGGACTCGATCGCCAACCTCCTCAGCCACCTCATGAGCGACCGCGACGCGATCGACGAGGCCGGCTGGAAGGCGATGCAGAAAGAGCTCAAGGGCGTCGTCCGCGACGCGCTCGACTTCGCCG
>JBCAXI010000386.1:0-2978 GCA_038534175.1 Planctomycetota bacterium
GAGCGATCCGATGAGCGCCTCGATTCGACTAAGCGGTTCATCGCCTCGATCGAGACGCTCGCGTCGGACAATCCGCTGGCGCTCGTGGGCGTGCTGTACGTCAACGAGGGAGCGACCAATGGCAACAAGATCGTCGCGATGCGCATCCGCGAGTCGCTCGGGCTCGATCATTCGATCCCTTTGGGCTACCTCGATCCGCACGGCGCCGAGCAGCGGAAGCGCTGGATGGCGTTCCGCGGCCAGCTTGACGCGTTGGAGATGAGCGACGCGGAGAAGCGTCAATGCGTGGACGCGGCGCGGGCCACGTTCCAGTTGTTCATGGATCTCTCGGCTGAGCTGTCGTCCGGACCGGCGGCGTCGGCGAGCTGACCGCGTCCGATCGCGCTTTCACGGGCGACGCGTATGCGCAGGCTCGATCGATCTTCTAAACGGGGAAGAACACCCGAGGCGGCCCGGCGGGATCTCGTGCATGGTCCCGATGTGTCCGCGTGTGCCGATGTCCCGGGCGACTTTTATCATCGGGTTGTGCGATGCGTGGAGACGCTCGGCACAGGGTTTCTGACGCATCCGGACAACGCCGAGCTGCGAGGCCGTCTCGCGTCTGGTGCGCTCACGGCGAGCGCATACGGCCGCCAGCTCTACCAGGTTGTGTTCCGCGTGCTCTTTCTGTGCATGGCGGAGGACCGGGGCGTGTTGCATCCGCCCGGTGTGGACCGGCGTGCGCTCGAGCGGTATCGACAGCAGTACTCGATGGCTCGATGGCGCGCGATGGCGGCCGAAGCGAGAGGGTCGGGTGCGTGCGCGGATGTGGACTTGTGGGAGCGCCTCGGCGTGGTGTTCGCATCGCTATCGGCGCCGATGGGTCACGCCGGACTCGGCTTGCCGCGCCACGGCTCGCCCTTGTGGGCGAGCGGATCGACTCCGGATCTGTGCGTGCCCGGGCTAGATGCTGAGTGCAAAGGGGTTCGGATTCGCCCGGCCGAGCTGCTTGAAGCGGTTCGCTGGTTGGGGTGCGCGTCGAGCGAGCGGGGCGTGGAACCGGTCTGGTTTGGCGAGTTTGAGGCGGGTGCGCTTGGCTCGATCTACGAGCTACTGCTCGCGTTGACGCCGAGGGTGGACGTGTCGTCGGGCGGCTTCTCCCTGAAAGCGGTCGGTGCGAGCGAGCGCAGGGCGCGGGGGTCGTTCTACACGCCCGAGCCGCTGGTGGACCATTTGCTCGACGCGGCACTCGATCCGGTGATTGAGGATCGGCTCGAGAGCGCAACATCTCGTGGCGATGTCGATGCGCGGTCGGGGCCCGAAGTGATGGCCGAGGCGTTGCTTGGAATTCGTGTGTGCGATCCGGCCGTGGGCTCGGGGCGCTTCCTGGTCGCGGCGGCGCATCGCCTGGCCGAGCGGGTCTCGCGGCTTCGCGCGGGCCAGGGATCGCCGACTCAAGAGGTGTATCTGGATGCGTTGCGATCGGTGATCTCGCATCAGGTCTACGGCGTGGACGTGGACCCGATCGCGGTCGAGCTGTGCAAGATCTGCCTTTGGTTCGAGGTGGGTGACGCATGTTGGCCCATCTCCAAGTTGAGTGACCGCATCCGGGTCGGTCACGCCCTGCTCGGAACCACGCCGGAGCTCCTCTCGGTCGGCATCCCCGACGCGGCCTTTGTGCCGATCGAGGGTGAGCTCGGGCGCGTGGTGGGCGATTACAAGAAGCGCAACCGCATCGAACGCGAGGTCATCGAACACGGCGTCGAACCGCGCGTTCGCGAGGGTCGAGATCTGGTGCCGCCGGCTACGCCCCGGGTCATGACCGCGAAACAGGCGGGCGTGTGCGCCGACGCCTGGTGTGCCGCGTTTGTGTGGCGTTGGCGAGATTGCGCTTCATCGGGTGAAACCCAGAGCTCGTCAAAGGCGTGGGAGGCCATCACGGAGTCGGTGTTCCGAGCGATCGAGCGGGATCCCGATTCCGTGGCGCCGTGGATCTTGGACGAGATCAATCGGCTGGCCTCGGAGCATCGTTTCTTCCATTGGCATTTGGCGTTTCCGGAGGTGTTCGGCGGCCTCAACCCGGATGCCGACCGGGACGCGCTCGCGGCGAACGCTGGCTTCGACGTGGTCATCGGCAACCCGCCGTTCTTAAATCAGCTCGAACTGGCGACCGCGACTGAGCGGGGATCGGCCGCGTTGATCCGGGTGTCGAGCGGGGGTGTGGTCGGCGGCTATGCGGATCTGTCTGCGGCGTTTTTGTTCTTTGCGACCCGGTGGTGCCGTCCCGGAGGACGCGTGTCGTTCGTGCAGCCACAGTCGCTGCTGTCGGCGAAGGACGCGCGCGGCGTGCGGCGGAGCGTGCTCAAGGCGGGCGCGCTCACGTCAATGTGGGTCTCCGCGGAGCATGTGTTCGAGGACGCCAGCGTGTTCACGTGCGCTCCGACGATCCACGTCGGTGGGCCTCGACGCGGACCGGTCGAGCGACGCTCGGGGCCGGAGTTCATATCGCACGGGGCGCCGAGCGTGGACCAGGACGCGCTGTGTGACGAGGAATCATGGGCGCCGCTCGTCGCGGTGGCGTGGGGTGTGCCGGAGATCGAGGTTGAGAACCGCCGCACGGTCGGCGCGTTGGCTAGTGCGACGGCCGACTTCCGCGATCAGTACTACGGGTTGCAAGGCTTCCTCACCGAGCACGACGACGTGCCCGCCGGGCATGACTCCATCGATCGGGATTGGCCGGCGATCGTGACGGCGGGCCTGATCGACCCAGCCGCGTGCGCGTGGGGGCGGGCGTCGACTCGCATTTTGAAGCGGCGTTGGCGGGCGCCTCGGATCGATCGCCGCCGTATGGAGCGCGAGGGCAAACTCGGGCCGTGGATTGCTCAACGATTGGTTCCCAAGGTGCTGCTGGCAACACAGACGCGGGTGCTGGAGGCGTTTGTTGACGCCGAGGGGCGACTCGTGCCGAGCGTCCCGCTGATCACAATCACGCCGAAGCG
>JBCAXI010000387.1:0-2978 GCA_038534175.1 Planctomycetota bacterium
GCCGCTGTCGGGGTCTTTGCATTGCTCGGTGATGTGGTCGAGCACGTCGTCGCCGGTCTTGAGCAGGCCGGCCTTGTGGTCGGCGCGAACACCCTCGATCAGTGTTCGCGTGGCCGGGACACCGACGTCGGCCTGGATCAGTCGCGCCTCGAGCTCTCGGATCAGGTCGTCGTCGAGCGTGCGGCCGCTCAGCACGGACCGCAGCCCACCGACAAACGCGTCGCGGGTGCGCTCGAGCCCCTTGCGGAGCTTGCCGATCGCGGACTTGAAGAGCCCCATGTCAGGCGCTCCCGCTCGTCGGCTCGGGCGGCGCATCGGCGGCTCGGTTGGCGGCCTCGACCCGCTTGAGCACCTTGTCCAGCAGGCCATTGACAAACGCGGGTGACTTGTCGGTGCTGAATGTCTTGGCCAACTCAACCGCGTCGTTGACCACGGCCTTGGGCGGGGAGATGCCCGCGGTCATCTCGTAGTGGGCCAGCCGCAAGATGGCACGATCGACCGCGGCCTGCCGGTGGGCCGGCCACGTCGGCGCCAGCTCGACCATGGTGGCGTCGGAGGCCTCGCGGGTCGTCCAGGCACCCTCGGCGAGCTCGACCGCGGCTCGTCGTTCGCGGTTGGCGAGTTTGAGTTCGTCCTCGGAGGCCGTGGCCTCGATGATGGACGCGGCGTCGCCCTCGCCTTGGGTGGCGTCGATCTGGAAGAGCGCCTGGAACGCCAGGCGTCGGATGTCGCGGCGGGAGGCCATCAGGCGCCGTCCTCGGCGGCGGCCTTGTCGGGCGCCGACGGGGCGAACGGATCGGAGCGCAGGTTCCAGGGCCAATCGTTGTTGGACAGGGCATGGCGATGGAGTCGCGCCATGTCGATGAGGGCCTGCATGGCTTCGAATCCTTTGTTGCCCTTGGCGCCGCCGACGCGGTCGCGCGCCTGCTCGGGGGTGTTGGTGGTCAGCACACCGAAGGCGCACGGCACGCCGGTCTGGAGGGTCACATCGTTGAGACCGTTGGCAACGGCCTGGGCGATGTGCACGTCGTGATCGGTGTCGCCCTTGATGATGCAGCCGAGTGCGCACACGCCGTCGATCCGTTCGGTTCGGGCGACGATGGCGGCGCCGGCGGTGAGCTCGTAGGCACCGGGGACACCGATCACCGTGAGGTCCGCCGGGTCGCCACCCCGCTCGGCCCAGGCCTGGCGGGCACCTTCGAGCAGTGGTCGCGTGATCGTGGCGTTGTAGCGGCTCACGACGACCGCGACTCGGAGGGAGCCGGCGCCGCGATCGGGCGAGGAGGTGGAATTTGGATCGGCGCTCATTCGGCGCGATGGTACCCGTCTCGGAGCGGGCGAGCCGCGGATAGGCTCGGGACATGGCGGCGCTGCTCCATCGAGCCGGACCCCTGCTGCGGCTCGCCCGGCTGACGCTGACGTTCGGCGTGGTGGGCAATCTGTGGTTCGTGGTTCTGTGGTCGCGGGAGCTCGCGGCTCGGGCGGGCGCCGAGCTGCCGCCGCTGGCGCTCGAGCTGGGCGCGGGCGCCCTCGTCTCAGGCGGGCTCGTCGCCTTTGGGGCGTCGCTCAACGACAGCTTTGACCTGGAGCGGGACCGATCGCTGCACCCGATGAGGCCCATGGCCTCGGGAGATGTGAGCGAGCGGACGGCGTCGCTCGTGCTGGCGATCGCATTGCTGCTGGGTCTGCTTGGCGCGGTGGCGTTCGGCGCGCTCGGGGCCGTGATCGCGATCGGCACGGCCTTCGGCGTCGTGGTGCTGATTTCCACAGGGCGTTTCGTGCCAGGCTTTGGGCTCCCGCTCATCGCGACGTTGTACGGGCTGCACATGTTCGTGGCCCGGCCTGGGCTTGCGTTCACCTGGCCGGTCGTGCTGGTGGTCACGCACAGCTTCGTATCGGCGGCGTTGGCGCACACCATGGGTGGCAAGTCGCCCCGGATCTCGCGTCGATCGTGGGCGGTGTCGGTGGCGGCCTGGTTCGGCGTCGTGCTGGCGCTGCTGGCCCTCGGTCGCCATCGTTTGGGCGGCGCGACGGGGGCGTGGCCGATGGATCTGCCTTTGACGGCGGCGGTGCTGCCGAGCGTGGCGGCGGCGGTGTTCGCGGTGGTGGTCGCGCGAAAGGTGCGTCAGGTGGGACGCGGCCCTCGCGCGGCGGAGAAGGTCGGGCGGTACGCCGCGCTGTGGCTGCCGTTGTACGGCTCGTGCTGGCTGGCGGGCGCGGGCGCGTGGACCTCGGCGGGTGGGCTGGCGCTGTTCACGCTGTTCGGCTTCGCGGGCGCCTCGACGGCGCGCGAGATGGTCGGGCTGATCGATCGCCCCGTGGCGTATCGGCGTTAGAACAGACGCAGGGCGTAGAACACCGCGGTGAAGATGAGGTCGGCGATGACGATCGCGACGACGCACTCGACGACGGTGCGTGTGGTGGCGCGGCCGACGCCCGCGGCGCCCCCGGTGACCTTGAGCCCGTTGCCGCAGGAGATCACTCCGATGAGCAGGCCGAAAACCGCGCCCTTGACCACACCGGTGTAGAAGTCCACCAGCTTGATCTGGTCGAGCAGGTTCGAGGTGTATTGCTCGTAGGTGATGCCGAGCACGGTGATCGCGATCATCAGCGAGGCGGCGACCGCGACGAGGCTCGCGATGACGGCCAACGCCGTCATGCTGAGCACCGTTGCGATGACGCGAGGCACGACGAGGAATCGCACGGGGTTGAGCGCGTGGGCCTCGAGCGCTTCGATCTCCTCGCTGACAACCATGGTGCCGATCTCGGCGGCGATGGCGGCGCCGGCGAATCCGGTCAGCACGATCGCGCCGATCAGTGGGCCGAGCTCGCGGAGCACCGCGACGCCGATGATGTTCGCGACGAGTTGCTTCTGCCCGAAGGCGTCGAGCGGGGGCGTGAGCTGCAACGACAGGATGAGGCCAACGGCGCCCGACACCAGCGAGACGATCAGAATGGACCGCACGCCCACGCGGACG
>JBCAXI010000388.1:0-2964 GCA_038534175.1 Planctomycetota bacterium
ATCACGATTGCCACAGCGGTGCACGCGAGCATGCCGGCCCGGCGACGCGTGGCCTGCGCGGGCTGGAGCTGCGGGCGGACGAGCAAAACGCGGTTGAGCGCGAACAGGACAGCGATGAGCGTGGCGACGACGCCGATCCAGATGATCGTGTCGGAGAACTCCAGGCCGCTGAATAAGCCCTGCTCGGTCGGCGGCGGGCCCGCCGGGGCCTCTCGCGTGGTCGGCGGGCTCGGATCGGCGTCGGGCGTGGGCGCTTCCTGGGGCATCGCGTGATGCTATCGAGCCCGGCTCAGCGGCTACATTCTCGTCCGGTCGCCGGTGTGGGGTGATGGAGATCGCGCATGCGTGTTGGCAGCCTCGGCTTTTGGAGCCTGATGGTCGCGTTCGGCGTCCTGGGCATGGCGAGCGCGGGGCACGCCCGCGTTCAGGAGCCCGGGGTCATCCTCCCGATGCGCGAGCGGGCCGAGGTAATCGATCGGCTGCTGGGTCAGCGGCTCGATCGGCTCGTGCCGCGGCTGATGCGCGAGCACTCGGTCGACCTCTGGATCGTGCTCGGGCGCGAGTACAACGAGGATCCGGTGCTTAAGACGATGCTGCCCGCGACGTGGCTCAACGCGCGGCGACGAACCATCCTGGTGTTCCACGATCCGGGCGAGGGCCGAGACGTGGAGCGGCTGGCGGTGGCGCGGTACCGCGTGGGGCGACAATTCGAGTCTGCGTGGGACCCGGACACGCAGCCCGATCAGTGGGCGCGGCTGGCGGAGATCATCGCGGCGCGCGCGCCCGAGCGCATCGCGATCAATGTCTCCGAGACCTTCGCCCATGCCGACGGGCTGACGCACTCCGAGCACGAGGCGCTGATGGCGGCGTTGCCCGAGCCGACGCGCGATCGCCTCGTCTCCGGCGAACGCCTCGCGGTGGGCTGGCTCGAGACGCGCACGCCCGAGGAGCTCGAGGTGTACGCCTCGGTCTGTCGCATCGCGCACGAGATCATGGCCGAGGCGTTGTCGGAGCGCGTCATCCAGCCGGGCGTGACGACGACGGACGACGTGAAGTGGTGGTGCCGCGAGCGCATTCGCGAGCTGGGACTCACGACCTGGTTCCACCCGCTCGTTTCGATCCAGCGCGGCAACACGGGCACGGACCTGCTCGAGATGGTCACGGGCGACGAGCAGGTCATCCACCGCGGCGACCTGCTGCACATGGACCTTGGCATTCGGTACCTGCGCCTGCATACGGACACGCAGCAGATGGCCTACGTGCTGCGTCGTGGTGAGACCGAGGCGCCGAAGGGACTGCGCGACGCGTTCAAGGTTGGCAACGAGATGCAGGACATCCTGACCGAGCGATTCGCCGCGGGGCGCACGGGCAACGAGGTCCTGCGCCACGCGCTCGATGAGGCCCGCGCGCGGGGGATCGAGGCGATGGTCTACACACACCCGCTGGGCCTGCACGGGCACGCGGCCGGGCCGGCGATCGGCATGTGGGACAAGCAGGGCGGCGTGCCGGGCACGGGCGACTACCCGATCCGCGATCGCACGTGCTACGCGATCGAGCTGAGTGTCACGGTCCCGATTCCCGAGTGGGGCGGGCAGCGCGTCCGCGTCATGCAGGAGGAGGACGCGGTGTTCGAGGACGGTGTGGTGCGCTACCTGGACGGGCGCCAGACCGAGCTGCACCTGGTGCGATGAGGTGTCGGCATGGGTCGAGCACGCGTAGGGGCGAGCGCAAAGAGAAAGCCTGTCGCCGCCGATTGGCGGGGACAGGCTTGCAGAAGTGGAGACGATCGGGCTCGAACCGACGACCTCTTCCATGCCATGGAAGCGCTCTACCAGACTGAGCTACGTCCCCAACGGATCTGGTGCTGATTGTTCGCTCCGGATCGGATCTGGAGCGGAGTGATGGTAGTGGGCCGCCCACGGGGGTCAAGAACTCCGTCTGGTTCGGACGGCTTCGGCGGCGAGCGGGTGTTTCTGGGACGTGCCCATCAGGCGGGGCGCCCCAGGATCTCATCGCAGGCGTCGAGGGCCCGCTGGGTGGTGATGCGATCGATGCGGCTCCGCTCGGGGTCGTCGTTGGCGAGCTCGTCGGGCCCGAGGGAGGGGTCGGCGAGGAGCTGGATCTCGGGGGCCCCGGGGCGGGTGGGCACGGTCGTCCAGCGGTGGTCGGTGGGCCCGAAGAGGGTGACGACGGGCGTGCCGAGGGCCACGGCGATGTGGCGCGGGCCCGTGTCGTTGGTCACGAGCAGCTTGGCGGCGGCGAGCAGGGGCTTGAGGCCGCGGAGCGTGAGGCCGCTGCCGGGCAGCGAGGCGACGCGGTCAGGTCGGTCGGTCTGGTCGGCGACGCGCTGGCAGACGTCTTGTTCATCGGGGGCGCCGCTGACGAGGACGCGGAGGTCATGGTGATCGATGAGGCGCCGGGCCAGCTCGGCGAATCGCTCGGTGGGCCAGCGTTTGGATTCCTTGCTGCCGCCTGGGATAAGCACGGCGAACGGAGGCGAGGCATCGAGCGGGTCGGATTCGGCGAGGTGGCCGACGTGCCGGAGCGCGCGCTCGGCCTCTTGACGGTCGGTGTCTTGGACGGGGAGTTCCATCCGGGCGTGATCGGGGCGGTTGGGCTCGTCGCCCCGGAGGAGGTGGTTGGCGAGCGTCCAGTAGTACTCGACGGCCGGGGTGGGGGCCCACGAGCCGTCGAGTCGGCGGGGTGGGGTGATGCCGTCGGTGATGAGCGGGCCCCGCGCGTCGCGTCGGTATCCCACGCGTTGTCGGATGCCCGCGACGCGGGCGATGAGCGCGACGGAGAAGGCGTTGGAGAGCAGCAGCGCGGCGTCGTAACGGGCCGAGCGGAGGCGGAAGCCGGTGCGCTTGGGCCCGAGCACGCCCGAGGGATGGCGATGGTGGACGGTGTCGAAGAAGTCGGCGCCTTGGAAGAGCGTGTCGGCACCCGGCTTGAAGAGGGCACCGA
>JBCAXI010000389.1:0-2964 GCA_038534175.1 Planctomycetota bacterium
CAGACGCGCCGGGCGTTCACCGATCACATCTACGCGCAGAGGCGCGGGCCCGAGTTGCCGGCGCCGCCGGTCATCTATGGAGACGACGACCGCGTCGATCCGTATGCCGAGACCGACCCGAACCTACTCGCGCTCACCGACTCGATCTGCGTGATCGTCAGCACGAGCGAGCTCAGCGACAACGGCGACGGCACCTACACACTGTCCACCGACCCGTGGACGTTCCAGTCCGGCGCGAGCATCTGCGCCGACGAGCCGTTCCGCGGCCAGGAGACCATCGGGTTCTGCTCTGGGTTCTTCCTCGGAGGCGATCTCGTCGGTAGCGCCGGCCACTGCGTGGACGGCGGTGACGTCGGCAACACGGCCGTGCTCTTTGCGTACAAGCAGATCGACGCGACCACCGCGCCTGAGATGGTCGTGCCCGCCGATCGTGTGTACTTCATCACGTCCATCGTCGACCAGGAACTCGGCGGCGGCGACGACCACTCGATCTTCCAGGTCGATCGGCCCGTCACCGGACGCGCGCCCCTCCCCTTGAGCCGCGACGGCGCACCGCCCGTTGGAACCGACCTCGTCGTCATCGGACACCCAGCGGCGCTGCCCATGAAGATCGCCGGCGGCGCCCAGCTCCAGAGCGTCCAGTCCGGCTTCTTCCAGTCCAACCTCGACACCTACGGCGGCAATTCCGGCTCGGCCGTCTTCAACGCCAATACGCTCGAGATCGAGGGCATTCTCGTTCGCGGCGCGCCCGACTACACCAGCGGCCCCGGCGGATGCACCCAGTCCAACCGCGTGCCCGACACCGGCAACACCGGCGGCGGCCTGACCTTCGAGGAGTGCTCGCTCGCCGCAACCTTCGCGGGCTTCGTGCCCGAGCTCGGCCTGAGCGTCACGCCGCCCGCGGGCGCGTACCACATCGGCCAGGTCGGCGGACCGTTCGCCCCGGCCGACCAGACGTACACCCTCCGCAACCCCACGAGCAACCCGCTCGATTACGCCGTGTCGCTCTCCGGCTCGGGCCTGCTGCATCTTGATCCCGCCGACGCCGCGGGCACGATCGGAGCGGGCGCCGAGGTCGACATCACGATCGGACTCGAGTCCGGCGTATCGTCCCTCGCCGCGGGTGTGTACACGGAAACTATCACCTTCGATGACATCACCAACGCCGAGTCACTCGACCGCACCCACACCGTCGAGATCGGACAGTCGATTGTCAGCGTGACGCCCGCGATCGACCTGCAATCGAGCGGCCCGATCGGCGGGCCCTTCCCAGGAAGCGAGACCTACACCGTTACCAATGATCGACCCGTGCCCACCACCGTCACCGTCACGGCCGACGCGGTCTGGCTCGCGGTGAACGGCGGTAAAGACGACACGATCAGTCTGTCCGCGAATGGCGCCACCGGCGACGCGATCATCAGCGTGACCGCGGCCGCCAACGGCCTCGGCGCCGGCCTCTACACCGGCACGATCACGTTCACCAACAACATCAGCGGCGCCACCGAGACCCGCCTCGCGACCCTCGACGTTGGCCGCCTCTCCGCTAACTCGACCGACACGCCCATCTCCATTCCAGACAACAACTCGAGCGGCATTACCAGCGTGATCACGATGCCGAGCGGCTTCTGCGTCGCCGATGTCGACGTCGATGTCGACATCAGCCACACCTTCCAGGGCGACCTCATCGTTGAGCTCACCAGCCCCGAGGGCACGACCGTCCGCCTGCACAACCGCACCGGCGGCACGACCGACAACCTCATGGAGACCTACGACGACGACGGCGCTGGCATCCCCGCCGGAGGCCCCGGCTCGCTGGGTGACTTCGTTGAGGACGCCTCCGGCGGCGCCTGGACGCTCTTCGTCTCTGACAACGCCGGCTCCGACGTCGGAAGTCTGAACAGCTGGACGCTCCGTATTGGTGTGTCCGGATCGAGTTGCCCGCCCCGCGCGCTCGACGTCGCCGGCGCCGGCCCGATCCATCTGCCCGTCGCCATCCAGCTCGATGGTGTCAGCAACGCGGGACTCCCGCTCGACTACGTCATCACCAGCCTCCCGAGCGACGGGGTGCTCTGGGAGAACGGCGTCGGACCGATCACGTCCACGCCGCACACCATCCCCGGCGTCACGAGCGGGCCGAACCTGACGTTCCGCCCCAATCTCGGCTTCTCCGGCGCCAGTGGCTTCGACTACTTCGTCGAGGACACGCTCACCTCGCAGCCCGCGACCGCCTCGATCAGCATCAGCTCCGACGGCGTCGTCTACGATTTCCCCATGGACACCGATCCGGGCTGGTCCGCCGAGGGTGCCTGGGCCTTCGGCGACCCCACCGGCGGTGACGACCCGTCCGGCGGCTTCACCGGTGCCAGCGTCTACGGATACGCCCTTGGCGGCGACTACGCGAGCAACATCAACACCACCCACTGGCTCACCACCGAGCCGATGGACCTCTCGGGCGTGACCGGCTCCGAGCTGCGCTTCCAGCGCTTCCTCGGCGTCGAACGCTCGCTCTACGACCACGTCTACCTTGACATCTCAAACAACGACGGCGCCACCTGGTCGCAGCTCTGGGAGAACCCCGACTCGACCATCAACGAGACCGCGTGGACCGAGGTCACCTTCGATATCTCTGCGGTCGCCGACGGCGCCTCGGCCGTCCGCTTCCGCTGGGGCCTCGGCACGACCGACGGCTCGGTGCAGTTCCACGGCTGGAACATCGATGACGTCCAGATCATCGCCGATGTGCAGTCCCCCGCCGCCGACATGACCACCGAGGGCACGGCCAACGGCGTGCCCGACGGCGCGGTCACGCTCAGCGACTTCTCGTTCTACCTCAGCCAGTGGTCGAGCGGCGAGCCCCAGGCCGACATCACCACCACCGGCACGAGCAACCTCATCGCGGACGCCGCCATCGATCTATCCGACTTCAGCGCCTATTTGAGTCTCTGGTCTGGCGGCAACTGATTT
>JBCAXI010000390.1:0-2957 GCA_038534175.1 Planctomycetota bacterium
ACCGACTCCGAATCCTGCGAACTCCACGAAGTGGACCTCTCGGCCCTCCTCGCCGACCTCCTCCGCCCCGACCAGTTCGACCTCCTCGACCTCTGCGACATCCACCGATTGACCCTCCCCCAGCTCGAAGCGGCCCTCCAGCACCCCAAGCTCCAGTCGGCCCTCGAAACACTCCACCGCCTCAGCCACCAACGCACCCAACTCGTGGCCACACTCGCCCGCCCCGCCGCCCTCAAGGCCCTCGAACACACGGCCACCACCCCACCCCCATCCCACGCCACCCCCGCAGAACAAGCCCGAACCCTCGAAGCCACCCGCCGAGCCGCCACGGCATGCCTGAAGATGACCGCGACAGACGCCGCGCACGCGGCGCAGCAAACGCCGCGGCGAGCCACTTCAATAAGCACACCGGCGCCCATCGAACGCGTGCGGCGAGGGGCCACGCATCGAAGCCCACTGGCGACGGCGATGGCGAGAGGCCGCCAGGGCCGCCTTGCAACATGGGCCGCCGAAGCCGGTACCGCCTCAACATGCCCACCCGCACGCCCGACCAGCCCCCGCGTCACGCGCTCGCCGTTTGGATCGCCATGGGTGCCGCCGTCGGCGTCAGCCTTGGGATCGTCTTCGGCGTGGTCTTCGACAACCTCGCGTTAGGCGTCGCCCTCGGGCCCAGCTTCGGCGTGAGCATCGGCATCGCTCTCGCCATCGCCACCGGCGCCGCCAGCTCCAAGCCCGACGGCAACGCCACCAGCGACAACACCGATCAAGACCGCCAGGCATAGCCTGACTGATCGAGCCAAGCCTCCTCGTTCCAGAACGCCGAGGGGGAGTCGGGCCAACGCCTCGGGCCTGACGCGTGCGCAAGGCGGGCTCGAGTCGAGACGGCGTGCGAATCACGATCCTGCATAACGCAACGGCCCTCCGACGGGCTCGATGAACACGCGTTCCGCGAGGCGGAGCGGCTGTTGCTGCGGGGCGTGGGGTTCGTATTCTGTCTTGGCTCCGTACAAGCGGGCTGGATCACCGACGCGCGGAATGGCGGGCGGCGGAGCGATGACACGGCAGGAGGTCGAGATGCGTTGGCAAGACTGGCTTGAACATCTCGGGTGGGTTCATGACGCGGCCTCGGGCACCTGGCAACTGAACGGCGGGTCGATCACGCCGAGCGGCAGCGGCTGCGTGGACTTGGACGAGGCCGACGCGGTTCTTCGGAGTGCCGGCTATGCGGTGGAGCCGCACGACAAGCGAAACCCCTCTTGCCGGAGCTATGTCCCGTCGCCGGATCTCGCCCAGGCGATCGGCAACCAGTCGCCTGTGCTATCGCGAGCTCGGATGCCGCATGGCGTGGATTTGCAAGGGCTGTGCGACGCCGTGCATCGCGCACAGGCGCATGTGGGGCTGCACGACGAGATCGACTGGCAAGGTTAACAAATACCTACTTCATGGCGATGGAAAGCTTCCCAGGGGCTCCAGAACGCCCACATTGAGCGCAATTGTTCGGTAATTCGATCCAGAACGCATTGCAAGTTGATCTTGATGGATCACAATAATGATATACGCGTATAGCGCGAACGGGCGCGGACCAATGGCCCACGCCGGCTCTCAGCGGAAAGGGAGTGCGTCATGATCACCAAAGATCAACAAGAGCACGCGACACAGATTGAGGAAACGATGGCGCTGTACGAGTGGGTGTGCAAGCGCTCGTTGTCGGGCGGCGATGACGCGTCGTCGCGCTTCGTGTCGTTCGCGACCATTCTGCCCGGCATGGAGGGGATCGGCGCGACCGAGTCGGAAGCGCTGGACGACGCGAAGGACGCGGTGCGTCTGTATCTCAACGGCCGACTCGCGGCGGGCCGGCCGATTCCGACGCCGAAAGATCACTCCAAGGACAAGAGAGTGTTCCAGATCAACATACGAGTCACGCAGGACGAGCGTGACATGATCGTGCGAAGCGCGAACGAGAGCGACTGTTCGGTGTCCAACTACGTGCGTGCTCGAGCGCTCGATCCCGAGCATGGCAAGACGAGGGCGCCAAAGAGCGGCACACCCAAGAGCAAGTCTCCGAAGAACAAGACGCCGAAGAAAGTGGCCGCGAAACCCTCCGCCGCCAAGCCAACCGCGTCTAAAGGCTCCAAGTCGCCGGCGAAGAGCCCGAATGGAACGAGCGCTCGTCGAAAGAAGCGAACGGCGCCGAAGCCATCGATGGAAGACAGCAAGACGCCCTGAGCGCGCGCGCTGACTGTGCCCGAGCAGCGAGCCGGGAGAATGCGCGTCGGCGTCGATCCGATTCGGAGCGAAGGTACAAGCGGCCGCCTGTCGGCGGCCGCTCGCGAGAGAGAATTCCGAGAGCGTGTGCCGAGTTAGCGGCGGCGACGCATCGCGACGAGGCCACCGAGACCGAGCACCGCGGCCGAGGCCGGGGTCGGAACACGGACAACCGAGACGTCATCGATGAACGCGAGGGCAAGGCTGCCCGGGGCGCCGCCGGTGCCGGCGTTGAATTGCAGCGTCACGCCGCCGGACACGTCGGGGCCGGCGGTGGTCGTGAAGCTGAACATCTGGTACTCGGTCTCATTCGAGACAAAGAGCGGGCCGCCACTGAGGATCTCGGACGACGAGGTGCCGCCGCCATCGAGCTCGCTGAAGAACTCAGCGAAAAGCACGCCGCCGGCCAGGAAGTTGCCCTTGGCCTTGAACGAGATCTGGATCTCGTCGCCCGGGTTGACCGTGCCGATGCCGATGTTGGCCTGCTTGATGACGCCGCCCTGCGCGGGGAGATCGTTGAAGATCTCGCCGGCGAAGCTGCCACTGGCGGCATCACCGGTGAGGTTGAACGTCTGACCCGGGAGCAGGAAGCTGGTGTCCCAGCCGGTCAGGTCACCGGTCTCGAAGTCGCCATTGGTGGTGAGCTCTTGTGCGTTGGCAGCGCCCGCAACGGCGAAGACGGCGAGGGCGCT
>JBCAXI010000391.1:0-2946 GCA_038534175.1 Planctomycetota bacterium
CGTACACGAACGGCACGCGCGCGAAGCCGATCGAGGGCGGGATGCCCGTGTCGCGCGCCTCGCGCCACCCGGGGGCATCCGGCCCATGCTCCGCCCGGCCGAGCGAGACCAATGGCGTCGCGAAGATCAGCCGCGGACGACGCTCGCCCTGGGGCGGTCGGCGATCGGCAAACTCGGGCGGCAGCGGCATCGGTGTGCGCTACCGCCGAGTTGGCGTGATGTTTCAGCCCATCCGGCGGGGGCCAGGCCCAGAAGGCTCAGGGGCAGCCGACCGACCACTCGCTCAGATAGCACGAGAAGTCGGAAAGATCGACGCCATCGCCACCGGCGCCGGGCGTGCAGAGCCCGGTGGTTGTGATGTCGGCGAAGGCCGAGCCGATCGACCACTCGCTGAGGTAGCACGAGAAGTCGCTCAGTGTGACGACGCCATCGCCGGCGCCGGGCGTGCACGCGCTCTCGACGGTCACGTCGGCGAAGCAGGCCGTGGCGAGCAAGTCATCGACCGCGGCCCGGGCGGCCATCACGTTCGGCAGCGGGCCGATCTGCCCGCCCGAGCCGCCTTGCGGGATGCCGGTGTCGATAAGGATCTGACGCAGCGTGTCGGCGTCGAGGGTCTGCCCATACGCGGCCTTGGCGTACGACTGCAACGATATGCCGGCGCCGGCCGCGACGGGCGTGGCCGACGACGTGCCGCTGAATGACGAGGTGTATCGCTGGTTGGGGTCGCCCCCGAACTGCGCGAGCGATCCGTAGCCCGTCGCGGCGACGCCGACGCCCCAGCCCTGCACGTCGAGGCGCTCGCCGAAGTTGGAGAACGAGAGCTTGCTGTGCGAGGCGTTGTTGGCGCCCGCGCCGACCATGATCGCGCCGGAGTCGCCTCGGGCCCGGTACGCGGCATACTCGGGCGCGTCGAGGTTCTGGTTGCCGTTGCCTGCGGCCGCGAACACAATCAGCCCCGCGTCGGTCGCGGCGCGAGTCGCGGTCCAGACCGAGAGCTCGTACTCCGCGGGCGCCCACTCGCCCGAGACGCCCGACGGCCCGAACGTCTGCATCTCCAGCACCAGGAAGTCGCCCGCGTTGAGCGTGGCGGCGGCGTTGGTGATCGCGGTCGCGCGCCGGGGGCCGGTGGTCCACTCGGGGAAGAAGTAGCCCTGCGCGTCGGGCACGAGGCCGGTCACGCCGTAGGTATTGTCCACCCCATTGAGAATGCCGAGCACCGACGTGCCGTGCTCGATGTAGAGATCGCCGAAACTGAACGCGGGAAACGTCACGCCCGCCTCGGGGATGATGCCGCAGAGGTCCTCGTGATCAAAGCGGGCGTTGTACTCGATGTCGGCGAACTGCACGCCCGCGCCGCGCGCGTTGCCCGCGGCCCACGCCGCGTTCATGTTGATGCCCGGGTTCGGGCCCGCGTACGTCTGGAAGGGGATGTAGTTTGCCGTCGCGGGTGCGGCGTCAACGCAGGGCGGCTCGATCACGACCGTCGGCTCGAAGTCGACCCATTCGACCTCGTCCAGCGCCAGCAGGCGACGAGCGATGGCCTCTAACTCGGCCTCGGGCGCATCGATGGTGACCATCGAGCGCAGGTCGATCGGGCGGACACCCGTGCGATCGGCCGCGCGGGTCTCGATCTCGGCGAGCCTCGCCTCGTCGGTGTCGATGAGCGGCCGCCAGGTGATGGGCGCCGCGCGCTCGATCGCTCGCGCGCCCCGGATGGGCCGCAGCGCGACGAGCGCGCCGTTGCGGGCGCGCACGCCGAGCTCGTCGCGGAACTTTACGACGAGACGGCTCTCAAAGCCAGGGCGCGTGATCTCAGCCGGCTTGGCAATCGGTGGGCGATCGGCAAGATCGGCGAAGCGCCCGGCATCGGCGAGGACCGGACCCTGCGCGGCCGCGGCGATCGGGGTGAACGACAGCGCCGCGACAAGGGCGCGCATCGAGCTTGAAACCATGGTGGATCACTCCCGCCGCCTCGATCGACAGATCGGCGGCCTCACAGAACTCGTCCCCTCGAGCGAAGCGACGAATCGCCTCCCGGAAGCCTCCCAGACTACCACGCGGGACGCCGAATCCAAGCGCCCCGCGTGAAGATCTGGACAAGCTGGATCGATCGCGCCGCGGTCAGGGGCAGCCCAACGCCCATTGACTCAAGAAGCAGGAGAAATCGGAGAGGTCCACGCCGTCGCCACCAGAGTTGATGTCGCACTGCGAGGTCGAGGTGATGTCGGCGAACTCCGAGCCGATCGACCACTCGCTCAGGTAGCAGGAGAAATCACCCAGCGTGACGGCGCCGTCGCCCTGGCCGGGCAGGCACTCGTCCATCGGCGAGATATCCGGGTAGCACGAGCGCGACGCCGCGATGTGCAACCGCTGATTCGCGGCGACATCGTGAAGAGTGGTCCGCTCGCCGTTCGACCAATGCACGACCAACTCGTCGATCTGCGTGACGCCCGCCACGCCAAAGTGGGCGGAGAGCTCGCTCTGCGAGAGATAGTTCGGCGAGGCGTTGATCCAGCGGCTCTGCGTCTGGGCCCCGATGGTCACGTCAACCCGCGCGCCGACGCCGTCGGGCGCCAGCGTCGGATCGGCCGAGGTGTCGAGCGTGACCGCCAGCCAGTTTGTGTCGGGACCGGCGATCTCGTTGCGATAGAAGATCGTGGGCACGTCGGTCGAGAAGATGACGAGGTCGCGATCGCCGTCGTTGTCCGCGTCGAAGGTCAGCAGGCCGCGGCCGTCCTGGTCGTGGGTCACGCCCGTCTCGATCGCGTTGGTCGCCTTGAACGCGCCGGTGCCGTGGTTCACGCAGACGAACGTTGGGTCGTCGAAGTGCTGGGGTACCAGGCGCCAGCCGTTGGTCCACACCAGATCGGCCGCGCCGTCGTGATCGAAGTCCGGCGCGTCGGCGCCCCAGGCCCAGCCGCCCTGGTTCACGCCCGAGAGACTCGA
>JBCAXI010000392.1:0-2915 GCA_038534175.1 Planctomycetota bacterium
GCGGTGTCGGGCGTCACGCCCAGCACGGGACGCTGCAGCGTGGCGCTCTGCGCACTGACCATCGCGTCCTGAATCATGCTGTCGGGCAGGGGCGAGCCGTTGGCGGTGAGCGCGAGGCCCGGGCGTCGTTGGCGTTGCTCGGCGAGCGCTTCCATGGCGCGGACCGCCTCGCCCAATTCGGCGAGGGTCATGACGAGCGAGCCGGTGAGCTCGCCCTCGACCTCGGGCGCGACCTCGCCGCCGACGTCGGCGATGCGGTTGGTCGCGTCGAGCCCGGCGCGGAACGCGTCGACGCGGCGCTGGGCCAGGGCGATCGGATCCTCGATGGTCACGCTCTGCGCCACGTGCAGCCACAGCTCGGGCGCCGCCAGCCCGACGGGGTAACGCCGGGCCAGGGCCTCGAGCCCTTCGGTGTCGCCCGCCCGGACGAGCGGCTCGGCGGCGGCGCGGGCCTCGGCGTCGTAGATCGCGTAGACCCGCGGTCCGTGCGCCGCGAGCAAGCGACCGAGGCGGCGGCGGGCCTCGAAGTCGCCGCGGACCAGCAGCTCGCGTCCGACCCAGACCGAGTCGGCGAGCGCGGGATCGTCGAGCACCGCCTGGTAAGCGCGCGCGGCCGCGTCGGGGCGTTCGAGCTGCTCGTCGTGCTCGCCCCGGGCCATCAGGTGCACCACGCGGTCCTCTGCGGAGCCAGCGAGCAGGCCGAGCCGGTCGATCAGGTCGCCGACGATCTCTGGCTGGCGCGCGAGCGCCGAGGCCCCGTCGGACGCGCCGCTCGACCCGTGCTGCGCGGCGATCACCATCGTGCGGATCGCCTCAAAGACCGCGCGCCGTCCCTCGACGTTGTCATCGAGGGGATCGCTGTCGAGCGCCTCCATCGCGATGTCGATCGCGGGCACGATCTGCTCGGCGCGTCCGGCGCGGAACGCCAGCTCGGCGAACGTGCGCGCCGGGTCGGGCTGCCCGGGGTTGGCGTCGATGCGGTCTTGCAGCAGGCGGACCGCGACGTCCCACACGAGGTAGCTGTGAAGGTCTTTGTCGTCGGCGACGATGAGCTGGCTCTCGATGGGCAGGACGTGCCCCGATCGCTCGAGCGGGATGATCACGTCGCCGCTGGGCTCGGCGGGATCGACCAGCACCGCGCCCGCGCTGGTGGGCATGAGCAATCGATCGCCCGCGACGACGGCGCGCCCCGCGAAGCCCTGCGGATCGGTCACGGGCGTGGGCGAGACGTCGGCGGTCTCGAACGCGTCGATCGGCGCGGTGGCGATGGTGGATTTCCCGATCGCCGCGAGCCGATCGCCGACGCCCACGAGATAACGCACGTCTCCGAAGGAGGCGGAGGGACGCTCGCCGAGCAGGCGCCCGTCCTCGAGCGCGAGCCGGAACAGGCGCGAGCGATCGGTGTCGAGCGCGACGAGCGAGTCGCGATCGATGATGGGCTTGGAGCCGATCCAGGGCGCGAAGTTGCTCGAGTTGCGCCGCGCCGGGCCCTTGCCACGTCGGATCCACCGGGTGCGTCCGGTGTCGATCTCGACGGCGGCGGTGACGCCGAGCTCGTCGGTGCGATAGATGACGCCGTGGTGCAGGACAGAGGTCGCGCCGACCAGCCCGCCCGAGCGGTGCGGGAGCGCTCCGACGCTGCCGAGCAGGCGGACCCATCGCTTGGCGCCCGTCGCCAGATCGAGTCCGACGAGGTAGACGCTGCTGGTGCGCCGAGCGGGGATGTACTTTCGAGCGGCGACGACGACGGTGGCGCCGTCGCAGACCGGCGCACCGCGGATGCTGGCAAAGTCGAGCCGCTCGTCGAGATCGCCCGCGACGGCGACGGACCACGCGACCCGCCCGGTCTGCGGCTCGATCGCGTGCAGGCGCGGGTCGCCCTCGCGCCCGTTGTTGATCGCGCGCCCCGTGGTCGTGAGCAGGTAGGGGTAGCTCCAGGTGATGGCGGCGACGTCCTCGTACACCGACCCGAGCCGACCGGCGGCGATGCGCCCCATGCGCCGATCGTGGTTCCCGTCGCCCGTTTCCTCGTTGGATGGGAAGTCGAGCCGCCAGCGGGGCGCGAGGGTGTAGCGGTCCCAGCCTCGCACGGTGCGTCCGTCGTTGGTCACCACCAGCTCGCCCAGCACGAGCGGGTAGATCCAGGGCGGCGTGACGTCGGGCAAGCGTCCGCGATTGCCCCGCGCCGCGATCTGACGACGACGCGCCAGCTCCTCGAGCTCGGGCGAGGTGATCACGATCCTCGCGCTCTGTAGGGGTGTCTGCACGAGCCCGTCGGTGTCGACCGCGTCGGCCGGCAGACTCGGATCGGTCGCACGCTGGCGCAGGCGATCGGGCCAGCCGATTGGGTCGCGCGGCGTCGGCGCGACGCCGGAGGCGCGCTCCCACGCCTCGGCCCACGCCCAGACCCCCGGGCGATCGAGGTAGCGCGCGGTCTCGCGGGCCAGCTCGGCGGCGGCGCGGGCGTTGGCGCCGGCGTGGTCGGGGTGGTCGACGAGCGGCTCGAGCGTGAGCCGTGCCGCGTCGAACACGCCGCGATGGATCTGCGATCGCGCCAGGCGTAGCGCCGCCTCGTAGCCGGCGCGGGTGAGCAGGCGGGCGCGCTCGACGCGCTCGATGTCGCCTGCGTCGAGCGACGAGCGGGCCGCGGGCCCCTCGATCTCGCGGTAGCGCTCGAGCAGGGCCGCGTTGTCGAGCAGCGCGCGGTGCACCCGCGCTCGCACACTCACGAACAGATCGGGATCGCCCGGCGTCTCGAGCACGCGGTCGCCCTCGGTCTCGAGCAGACGCTGGAGCACGCGGACCGCCTCGGGCAGGTTCTCGGCCTCGACGACGCCGGCGAGGGAGGCGAGCGTGTCGCGCGCGGTGGGCGAGTCGTCGGCATAGACGGGGTTGTCGAACTGGGCCCTCGCGGG
>JBCAXI010000393.1:0-2892 GCA_038534175.1 Planctomycetota bacterium
CTACTCGTATTGTGCGGGCATGAGCGTTGGACGACCCCCTTGCATCAGCTTGGCAATTGCCAAATCCTGAACGCGCACGAATCGGCGCACGTGCTGACATGCTCGGGCACGGCTCTAAGTGACGACGCCGAGGGGTGCCGATGCTGACTACTGCCCCTGCGCCAGCGAGTATCCCGGCTTGCCGTCGTAGTACTTGAGCGGCTGGAAGTCCGTGATGATGAACTTCTCGGCGACGCGATCCAGCAACCGGATCGTCGGTGCCTGGCCCTGCAACGCGGCGCTCTGCATGTCACGCAGCTCGAACCGCACGCGGTAGTAGTCGACGATGTTCGTGTACACCGAGCCCGAGGGCCACACCTGCGTGCCTCGGTTGGACATCATCGTCAGCTCGAACGGCGTGGGCGCCGACAGCGCCCTGAGCCGCTCGGCCAGCTCTTGCGGCGGCAGCGTGGTGTCGAGATAGATGTCGCATCCGACGAAGGCGCGCTGGGCTGTCTCGAACGTCTGCATCAGCTCGTTGTGCCGCGGGCGCTCCGACCGGGTCAGCGTCGGCGCCGACGCCTCGGGCACGGGCGTCGGGGCTCGGGAGCTGGGGTTCTTGCCGAGACGCTCGATGATGCGGTCGGTGAAGTCCTGCGTGCCGAGCGTGGGGTGCTGGTCCTTGTCGCCGAAGTCGCCGGTGTGGGCGCCGGCCTCGAGCGCCGCGACGAGCGCGTTCTCGACGACCGCCGCCTCGTGCCGCAGCCCGATGTGTCGGAGCATCATGAGCCCGGAGAGGATGAGGCTGGTCGGGTTGGCGAGCCCCTTGCCGGCGATGTCGGGCGCCGTGCCGTGGACGGCCTCGAAGATGGAGATGTGACGCCCGATGTTCGCCGACGGTGCGAAGCCCAGCCCGCCGACGAGGCCCGCGGCCAGATCGCTCACGATGTCACCCTGCAGGTTGGGCAGCACCACCATCTGGAACTCGTGCGGGCGGATGACCAGGTTCATGCACAGCGCGTCGATGATGACGTCGCCCGTCTCTATGTCGGGGTAGTCGCCGCCGATCGCATAGAACCGATCGAGGAACATGCCGTCGGTCATCTTCATGATGTTGGCCTTGTGCCCGCAGTGCACCTTTTTGATGCCCAGGCGTTTGGCCGTCTCGAACGCCTCGCGGTGCACCTGATCGCAGCCGGGTGCGGAGATCAGGCGCTTGCACTCGACGACGTCGTTGGTCAGCCGGTGCTCGATGCCGCCGTAGGTGTCCTCGATATTCTCGCGGATGACGTAGAAGTCGACGGGCACGCCGGCCTTGGAGTAGACGGTCTCGACGCCGGGCAGGGCCTGGAAGTGTCGGACATTGGCGAAGGCGCCGTACATCTTGCGGAGGGTGACGTTGATCGACTTGCCGCCCCCGCCGATGGGCGTGCCCATGGGCCCCTTGTAGAGCAGGCCGATCTCTTCGACGGTCGTGATCGCCTCGTCGGTCATCCCGCGGCTGTCGCCCTTGGTGAAGACGCGCTCGCCCATCTCGACCGGGACGAATTCCACGTGTTCCATGACGCCCGCGGCATCGAACAGCCGCAGCGCGGCCTTCACGATCTCGGGACCGATTCCGTCGCCCTCAGCCAGCGCGATCCGAAGCTTGTCAGCCATCCGCGGGTCTCCTTCAACGAGCCAGGTGCGACAATAGCGGGGCAAGCCGGGCCGCGAGCGGAACCGCGCCTACCCCGATGACGCCCGCGCGAGCCGCTCAGCGACCGCGGCCCAGACGGCGGTCTCCGAGTCCGTCTCGCCGCCGATCGGCGGGCGGACCACCACGATCGCCGAGGGACGGATCGCGTCCGCCTCGCGCAACGCCGCGTACAGGTCGGCGGCATACGCCGAGGCCCGACGGGGCATCGCAATCATCCCGTGTGGCGGGGGGACGTCCATCCGCTCACCGGCCGAGCTCAGCACCACGCCCATCGAGTCCAGACCGGCCAGCACGCCCTTGACCTCCGAGGCGTCCTCGACGACAACGACTGGCGCCAGCGGGCGGTAGTGGGGGCCCAGCCGCCCGGGCGAGCCCATCGAGTCGGTTCCGCGACCGGCGTCGGCGATCACCGGCAGGCCGCAGCGCTCGGTGAGCGCCTCGGGACCGATCGCGCCAGGTCGCAGCATCCGCAGCCGATCTTCCTCGACGCGCACCACGGTGGACTCGATGCCCACGCGGCAGCGTCCGCCATCGAGCACGTACACGTCGTCGCCAAACGCCTCGCGCACGTGCGCCGCCTTGGTTGGCGACACCGCGCCCGAGGGATTCGCGCTCGGCCCGACCACGGGGCGTCCGAACGTCTCGATCAGCGCGAGCGCCAGCGGGTGGTCCGGCGCACGCAGCGCGACTGTGGCGTGTCCGGCCGTCACGACGCCCGGCACCTCGTCGGACTTGGGTAGCACGAGCGTCAGCGGCCCGGGCCAGAAGGCCTCGGCCAGCTCGCTCGCCTCGGCCGGCCAGGCCGACACGCACCGCCGCGCCATCGCGCGGTCGCTCACGTGCACAATCAGCGGATTCGATCGGGACCGCCCCTTGGCCTCGAAGACGCGCTCGATGGCGTCAGCATCGGTCGCGTCGGCGCCAAGGCCGTAGACCGTCTCGGTTGGGAACGCCACCAGCCGCGCGCGGCGCAGCCGTGTCACGGCCTCGGCGATCTGCTCCGGCCCGGCCTGCTTGCGCGATCGATCGTTCGATCCGATCAGCTGTCCGCTCCGGACCGGCGCGTCCGCACGCGCGGCTCGAGCACCTCGTCCGCGTTGGGCACCGCGAACTCGATGCGATTGCGCTCCAGGCTGGTGCCCATCGCGTCGTGCAGCGTCGCCAAGGCCGTAGACCGTCTCGGTTGGGAACGCCACCAGCCGCGCGCGGCGCAG
>JBCAXI010000394.1:0-2841 GCA_038534175.1 Planctomycetota bacterium
TGACGTCGGGATAGAGCGTGCCCTGCGCGAGGTGTGTGGCGCCACCGATGTCTTTCGCGGCATCGCGAAAGACATCCACGAACCGTGCGCCAATGAGCTTGCGCTTCCGCTGCGGGTCGGTGACGCCCGCCAGGTCCGACAGGAACGCCTCTGAGGCGTCCACGACGCGCAGGTCGATCTTGAAATGATCGCGGAAGGTGGTCTCCACCAGCGCTCGCTCGTTTTTGCGCAGGAGGCCGTTGTCCACGAACACGCAGTGCAGACGATCGCCGATCGCGCGATGCAGCAACGCCGCTGCGACCGACGAGTCCACCCCACCTGAGAGCCCGCAGATGACATGGGCGTCGCCGATCGAGGCTCGGAGCGTCTCCGCCGCGGTCGTCGCGAAGTCGGCCATGCGCCACGAGCCGGCGTAGCCGCAGATCTCGTACAGGAAATTCTGCAGCATGTCCCTCCCGTGCGGCGTGTGCGTCACCTCTGGGTGGAACTGAACGCCCAGAAACACCGCATCGCCCGCGCGGCGCTCCACCGCCGCGTGCGGGCACGTGGGTGTCGAGGCGATGGTCTTGAACCCCGCCTCGGCAAGACTCTCGATCTGATCGCCATGCGACATCCAGACGCTCGTTTTCTCCGGAATCGCTTGCAGGAACGACGAGGGCTCGGGGCCGCGGGTCATCGGCGCCCGTCCGAATTCGCGCTTCGAGTTCGGACGCACCTCGGCCCCGAGCATCCGGCACGCGAGCTGCATGCCGTAGCAGATGCCGAGCACCGGCACGCCGATCGACAGCACCTCCGGGTCCATGGTGGGCGCATTCTCGTCATAAACCGACGCGGGCCCACCCGACAGGATGATGCCCTTTGGCGCCATGGCCTTGAGCTTCTCCGCGCGCGTCGCGGGATCCACCAGCACCGCGTACACACCTGCCTCGCGCACCCGTCGGGCGATGAGTTGAGCGGTCTGCGATCCGAAATCAAGGATCGGCACGACCTCTTCGTGCTGGGTCATCGAGCCGGGCTGATCGGGGCGGGCCATGGCGCGTCCTCTCGAGGCGTTGGCGCCCAAAGAAACGCACCGCGACGTGATCGGCGCCAACGCGGGGGGAATAGAGACGCTAGGCGAGCGCCCACGTGTGCGTCTATGCACGATGGGTTAGGATCCCTCCCGTGCGACGCCGCGCAAACATCCTGTGTCTATGTGCGGGCCTCTTCGCCGCAGCCGGGTGCTACGCGCCGCCCGACCCGGACTTCAACTCTCCCGAGCCCATCGCACGGGTGGACGCGGCACTGGTCGCGGCCGGAGGCGGTGGGGGAGATCAAGGCTCAGAGGAGCGGGTTCCCGAGCTGATCGAGCTCCTCGGCAGCGACGATCCGCTGGCCAGAATGGTCGCGATCCGAACGCTCGAGCGGCTGACCGGCCAGACGTTGGGCTATGAGCACGACGCGGCGGACTTAGAGCGTCGCCGAGCCGCCGACCGATGGGCCCAGTGGTGGATCGAGCGTTCGGGGTACGATGCACCCGCCGCGGCCGCACGCACCGACGCCAACGCGCGGGCGGGCTGACCCGAAGCAGGAGGACGCCGAACACGGCTGATCACGCATGGGCGAACCCGCGCACATCACCCTGACGCTCCGGAGCGATCCGAAATATCTCGCGGGCGCCCGCGAGATGATGTCGTCCGTCGCTCGCCGCCTCGGCTTCGACGAGATCAGCTGCTCCCAGATCGCCCTCGCCGTGGACGAGGCGCTCTGTAATGTGATCCGGCACGGGTACGACCGACGACAGGACGCGCCGATCTGGCTCCGCTTGTGGCCCCAGCCCACCGACGACGGCCAGCCCGGACTGCGAGTCGAGGTCGAGGACGAGGCCAAGCAGGTCGATCCCTCTTCGATGAAGGGACGCAACCTCGACGACATCCGCCCCGGCGGCCTCGGCGTGCACATCATCCGTGAGGTCATGGACGACGTCGTCTACGAGCAACGCGAGGGCGGCGTGGGTATGCGCCTCGTCCTCATCAAACAAGGCAACGTGAAACCCGCGATGGCCGCAGAATCCTCCTGCGATGCCCCCGACCGCGATACCCCCCACAAGGAGGACGCGTGATCTGTCGGGTATCGTCCCATCCCACGATCCGACCCGCGACCAGACTTGCGCCCGGGGGCATGAGCCCGTCGGCGCCGAGAGGAAGAGCATGACATCCGGCGCCGAGACCGTTGACATCCGTGAGGGCGACGCACCTGGCGTGTACGTCGTGGCGCCGCGGGGCGACATCGACATGAGCTGCTCGCCCCAGTTCCGCGACGCCATAAAGGGCGTCCAAGACAAGCGGCCCGAACGCATCGTGGTCGACCTCGCGGGCGTGCGGTACATGGACAGCTCGGGCCTGGCAACACTCGTCGAGGCCATGAAAAACGCCAAGGCCTCCAGCACTCGACTCGTGCTCTGTGCGATGAATGAGAAGGTGCTCGCGATCTTCGAGATCGCTCGTCTCCATCAGTACTTCGTCATCTCTCCCAGCCTCGCCGAGGCGTACGAGGCTTAGCGCACCCCAGTGAGCGAGCAGCCCGCCACAGCCCCGCGTCGCCCCGGCCTGCTCGGCGCCATCGTCGCGGGCGCGGGACGTCGCGTGATCGATCTGCTCGATCACGCCGGCGGCATGGTCGCGCTCTTTCTCATCGCGATGGGTTGGGTGTGGCGGGCCCTCACCCGCCGCTCCGTCCGGTTCGGGCACATGGCGCTCATCAGCCAGATCGTCCGCGTGGGCGTGCGGTCCATTCTGATCGTCTCGCTGGTGTCGGGCGCCGTCGGCCTCATCCTGTCGTTGCAGCTCACGCCCCCGCTCG
>JBCAXI010000395.1:0-2832 GCA_038534175.1 Planctomycetota bacterium
CGTCCAGCGTGGCGTTGAGCGCGCTGCCGCTCTCATCGAACGCCTCGATCGCCAGCGAGGTCACGCCCTCGAGCAGCACTTCGGTCGTGACGCCTGTCTGCAGCGCCAGGGCGTTGCCGGCGTCAACGCTGATCGAGTGATCGCTCTGCCAGTCGAGCCGATCGGCAGCCACCGCGTCGATGGACGCGCCGCCGCTGCCTGACTCGCTCTGAATCTGACGCACCTCGCGAGCGAGCCGGTCCATCGCAACCGACATGTCGCCCAGCAGCGCCGAGCGATCGGACGACGATACAAAGCCGTCAGACGCGACAAGGAGGATCCGCGACGCGGCGAGCGCCACGATTGAAAGAATGACCATCGACGCGATGGCCTCGGCCATCGTGAAAGCCGAGCGTGCGCGGTCATGGCGGACGCGGCGGCTTATCACGGGATCATCTCGGCGACGACGGCCGACGCGGACACACTGACCGGTGTGCCGCCTCGCATCGACCAGGACACGGTGACAGTGATGGTCTTGGCCCCCGAACCGCTGGAGGCGAGATCGGGCGCGGTCTCGTTGACCCGGACGGTGCGTGCGAATCCGGGGAATCCCGCGACGGCCGGCTCGTCGGGATAGCTCGCGTTGACGACATGGTCGTAGCCACGCGTCGCGCTGTTCGCGTCGCGGATGGACTCTTCGAGGCGTTCAATCGCGAGCCAACGCGCCTGGGCAAGCATGGCCGGACCGGCGCGTTCATCGTGGGCCGCGGCGATGGCGAAGAGCATCGGCGGTGCCGCGATCGAGAGAATCACCAACGCAACCAGCGTCTCGACCAGCGAGAACGCCCTGCGATCCGATGTCGGGCGGTGGGGCATCACGGCGTCTCCACGACGCCGCCATCGGCCCGAACAACCACGGTGTGACCACCCGCAAAGGTCACAACGCCATCGGCGGCCAACGCGCCGCCCGCGGTCGTCCGCGGCTTGCCAAGCCAATCGAACCCCACGGAGACACCGCCATCGAAGTTGGCGGCCGTCAAGTCGACGCCGTCCAGGCCCATGGCGTCGAGGTCAACGATCCAGGGCCCCACGCCGGTGACCTTCTCCAGCGTGAGGGCGTCGGTGAGCCCGGGTGTTGCGGGATCATCCTCGAGCAGTGTCCATTGGTCGTTGCCCAGATCGATCGTGACCCACGCGGTGACGCCCGACGCGAGCGCCCGCTGCCTGGCGTAGTTGAGATCGACCGCCAGCAGCCGCGCCCCGACGCCACGCTTCGCCTCGGAGGCGGAGGTGAATGACGGGGTGACCACCGCGGCGAGGATCGCGACCACCACCATGACAGCGATCAGCTCGATGAGCGTGAACGCGCCGCGCTCATCGAGCTGGCGAACCGTGTGGCGCATGTCACCAGGTGTTAGCGCTGTTGGTCGCCGTGTTGGCCCAGAACCGACCGGCGGTCTCGTCGTACGCCCAGCCCTGCGTGCCCGATACGGCCTGCGCGCTGGCGGTCGCGTCGTACTCGCCATCGGCGTCGCGCACCGTGGCGGAGCCGTTGAGCTCGTTGGCCGGAATCGGCTCCTGCATCACGGTGCCGACGGTCGTGAGCTGGGTGTGGGTCGGGTACGCGGGGGTACCGGTGGATGCGCTGTTGGCGTAGTACGAGGCGACACCGGAGCGCACACCACCCAGGATGCCCTTTGCCGACGACTCTCGGGCGCGGTCGGCGTAGTCGAAGTACCGCGGGACCGCGACGCCGGCGAGGATTGCCAGCACGATGATGACCGCGATGAGCTCGATGAGCGTGAAGGCTTGACGCCGCGCGTGGGCGATTCGATTCATGGCAGGTTCCTTCCGGTCTCAAGACAGTTCGAACGAGTGGGTGGCTCAGCCACCGAGCAGCTCCGCCATGCTCCACATGGGCAAGAAAATGGACAGCGCCACAAGCAAAACGAGCCCCGTGACAAACAGAATCAGCAACGGCTCGAGCATCGCGGAGAGCGCCTTCGTGCGCCGTCGCACCTCACGCTCGTACTGGGTCGCGATGATGTCGAGCATCCTCGGCAGTTCGCCGGCTTCCTCTCCGATCGACGCCAGTCGCCGAGCAAAGGAGGGGATGTACCGGCAGGTCCGGAGTCCATCGGCCACGCGACCACCCGATTGGATGACTTCGTTGACTCTCGCGACGTCTCGCTGCAGCGCAGGACGCGCAGACGCTCGGCCCGCCGATTCGAGCGCGGTTATCAGACTCACGCCCGAGCGCAGGCCGATGCCGAGCACCTGCGAGAATCTCGCGACCGCGAGCCCGCGCAGAATCTGCCCCACCACTGGCGCTCGGCCCAGCACCTCGTCGACACGCCGCATGACGCGTTCTTGTCGCATCGCGTGGCGCACAATGAAACCACCGGCGATCAGCACCACGATGAGAAGGCCCCAGCGTTCTGACACGATCGAGCTGAGCGTGAGCATGAACTCGCTGACAGCGGGAAGCTCAAGCCCGCGGGCCCGGAACATGTTGCCGAACTTGGGCAGCACGAAACCGAGCAAAAAGACCATCGCGAGCACGAGCACGCCCATCACACACATTGGGTACATCAGGGCGGCGCGTACGCTCTTTCGGAGCTCGTCCTCTCGCTCGAGCATGTCCGCGAGCGAGTCGAGCACGGTGCTGAGCGAGCCGCTGACCTCCGCGGCGCGGATGGTGTCGACGTACACGCCACCAAACGCCTTGCGGTGCGGCTCGAGCGAGTCGGCCACGGAGTGACCGGCCGAGATCCGAGAGGTGATATCCGCGTAGAGCGACTGGAGCGGGCCCTTGGTCTCCTGGTCGGCGATCGCGCGCAGTCCATCGACGAG
>JBCAXI010000396.1:0-2828 GCA_038534175.1 Planctomycetota bacterium
CAAGCCCATGAGGTCGTGGTGGCAGCCAAGACAGTGTTCCGGTCGATCGGTCGGTTGGGGTTCCAGATCGTGGCCGCATTCCGGGCACGTCTCGGCCTTGTCGAGTCCCTCGAGGTGATAGCCGCAGCGCCGGCAGGTCGACAGATCGGCGTCGAGCCCCAGTGCGATCTGTTGGAGAATCTCGGTCGCCAGCGGATGGTCCACAGCGCGCACGGAGATGGTGGCCTGGGCGGCGCTGGGGCCGACGATCGCCGCCATTGACTCGCCGAACACCGCGGTGGGCACGCCCCGAGACTCGAGCACGCCCGCGAGCACCCGTGCCGCGAGCTCGTCATGCACCGCCGCGACTCTCAGGAGCGACTGGCGAGACTCGGGTTCGATAGCGGGCTCGGTGTGGTCTGGGGCCACGGTCAGGGCAGCCAGAGGTAGTAGGCCATGGGCCGCAGCTCGCGGGTGGACCAGCTTGTGGCGCCGGCATTGAGCTGGATGCCTTGATTGATGTGCACGTTTGACGTCTTCGTCGCGGGTGTGGGGGCGGACGCGGTTGGGCTATAGGGCGACCGTGGGCGGTTCGACTCGTCATAGAGCAGCTTGACGAGCCGGGAGGGGCCGAGGCCCGCGAGCGATTTGGCCCGCTCGAACGCGACGCGGACGTCGCCGGTGTGGTCCACGAGGCCGGCGCGATGCGCTTGGGCACCGGTGACGACACGGCCGTCGGTCAGCTCGTCGATACGCGAGGCGTCGAGGCCGGGGCGACGCTCGATGACTCTGTTTCGGAACGTCACGTAAAACTCATCGACGATGCCCTGGAGGATCGCCTCGTGCGCGGGATCTCGTGGCTCGAGCGGGTTGGCGAGGTCCTTGTTCGGTCCGCTGGTCAGCGAGCGGCTGTCGATTCCGAGGCGGCTGAGCCCGCCCGAGACATTGATCGTCGGGACGATGACACCGATCGAGCCGGTAATCGTCGCGGGCTGGGCGACGATCTCATCGGCAGCGAGCGCGGCGTAATAGCCGCCGGACGCGGCCACCTCGCCCATCGAGACCACAACGGGCTTCTCGGTGGACGCTCGGAAGTGCCTGATCTCTTCGTAGAGCAAATCCGACGCCGCGACCGTGCCGCCCGGAGAGTTGATGCGGAGGACGATCGCGCGAACATCGTCATCGCCCGCGGCCTGCGCCAGCCGAACGACCAGCTCATTCACCGGGTTCTCACCAGGCCCGAGCAGCGCGAACGACTCGCGATCGGCGATGATGCCGTCGAGATCGATCTGCGCCACCACCGGCGAGGCGCTCGTCGCGCCGGCATCCTGCGCCACCGTGACCGACTTGAGCGAGAGGTCCGGCGGGCCGAACGCGAACGTGACGGACATGCCCGAGCAGCCCGCGAGCAGGGGTAAGCACAGAAGGAGTGGGGCGGCGAGCCAATCGAGCCGTCGCGAACGCATCGGGGCATGGTACGAAGCTGGGGCTGCCATTCGCGGCACACTGCCGCGGATGACGGCGGCGACGGGCGAGCGGCGTAGGCTCGCACTGTGCCGACGCCGAGCGAACCACGCGATGCCCACCTGCCCGTGCTGCCCGAGGCCGTGCTCAGGAGCCTCGCCCCTGAGGCCGGCGAGACGTACGCGGACGCGACCGCGGGGCTGGGCGGGCACGCCGCGGTGATCGCCGAGCGGCTCGGCACCAACGGGCGCGTGGTGCTCAACGACCTCGATCGGGCAAACCTCGACCGGGCCGTGGCCAGGGTGCGTGCGTTGGCGCCGAGCGTGCAGATCGAGCGGGTGCATGGCAACTTTGCCGAGCTGCCGCGCGGGCTGGAGGGGCTGGCCTGCTCGGCGGACCTTGTGCTCGCGGATCTGGGCTTCGCCTCGGTCCATGTGGACACACCCGAGCGGGGGTTCAGCTTCAAGCGTGATGGCCCACTCGACATGCGCTACGACACCAGCCGCGGCGAGTCGGCCTCGGACCTCGTGCACGACCGGGACGAGGCGGAGCTCGCGGACGTGTTGTGGGAGTTCGGCGAAGAGCGCCGCTCGCGGGCGATCGCTCGGGCGATCGTGGCCTCTCGCGAGCGCAACGGGCGGATCGAGACCACGGGTCGGCTCGCGGACGTGGTGCGTTCGGTGGTCGGTGGGTCGTCCGGCGGCGTGGATGGCGCCACGCGCACGTTCCAGGCCCTGCGCATCGCAGTAAACGATGAGCTCGGCTCGCTCGACGCGTTGCTGGCGGCGGTGGGGCGCGCCGCGGCCCGCACCCTGCGTGGCGAGCCGGCCTGGCTGGCGCCCGGGGCCCGGGTCGGCGTGATCTCGTTCCAATCGCTCGAGGATCGGCGTGTGAAGCGTGCGTTCGGGTCCATCGCGGACCGCGGGCATGGTGAGATCGCGTCTCGGCGTCCCATCGAGGCGGACGCCGACGAGGTCGACGCGAACCCGCGCGCGCGATCGGCTAAATTGCGGGTGATCCGCCTCGCCCGGCCGATGTAGCCGGATGAGTCTCTGAACAGCGGCATCGTGGCGCACTGGACGCGCCCCGGTCTCGCGGCCGCCCCGGCGGTGGATGGAACGGACCGGACGAGTCGCCCGAGGCGAGCTCGTTCGGCAGCGCAAGGACGCCGACGTGACCCGTGAACACAAGCTCGGACTGATCCTCGGATTTTCGGTTTTGCTCGGGATTGCCGTCCTGATTAGCGACCAGTTCTCCGATGCACAGAGCGCGCGGCTCGCTGATGGGCGGGTCTCGCGGGTCGCCCCATCGGTGGGCGAGGCCGGAGGCTCATCAGCGAGCCGCGCGCTCTGTGCATCGGAGAACTGGTCGCTAATCAGGACGGC
>JBCAXI010000397.1:0-2822 GCA_038534175.1 Planctomycetota bacterium
CGGCCTCCAGCACCGCCTCGGCGTGCCCCGGCACCTTCACCTTGTCCCAGCGTTCGGCGACCTTGCCGTCCGGGCCGATCAGGTACGTCGTGCGGTTGGCGCCCATGTACGTGCGCCCGTACATCGACTTCTCCGCCCACACGCCGTACTTGTCGCAGACGGTTGGGTGCTCGTCCTTGTTGAGCTTGATGTCGGCCAGCAGGGGGAAGTTCAGGTCGTGCTTGCTCGCGAACTTGGCCTTGCTCTTCTCGTCCTGCGGGCTCACGCCCAGCACCACGGCGTCGAGCTTGCCGAACTTTGGGTGCAGGTCGCGGAACTGGCACGCCTGCTTGGTGCAGCCGCTGGTGTCGTCCTTGGGATAGAAGTACAGCACCACGGCCTGCCCGGCGTAGTCCTCGAGCGCGTGCGTGTTGCCGTCCTGGTCCTTGAGGCTGAAGGCGGGCGCCTTCTTGCCGGCGTCGATGAGGGGCATGGCTTGGCTCCTTTGGCACGCGTGGATCACGCGGTGGAGCAGCGTATTCACCTTCGCGGTGCCGTCGGATTCAGCCGAAGAAGAACGTCGCCAGCGCCACGCAGATCGCCACGCCCACCAGCAGCGCGATCGACGCCTGCACGAGAATCGCGCGGCCCTCGCTTTTGGCGTTCGACGCAAACGCCCCGGCGGGGGGCACCATCGCCAGCCGGTCCATGACCTGCTCGGTGTGCAACGCCGCGGCCGGCGTGGAGATCTTCGCCAGGGGCGAGGTGCGGGCCGCGTCCTGCACGATCGCGATGATCAGGTTGGCGTCGAACGAGCGGAGGCCCATGTTCGTCGCGAGCCGGATGAGCTTCTCCCGCCGCTCGGGCGCCAGCGCGCCGCCCTGCAGGCTGTCGAGCGCGTGGGCGACGCGGATCGCCAGCACCCAGCGGGCGTCGGAGGGGTTCATCTTGAACGTCGCCCGGCGCACGGCCGCCGCGTCGATCTCGTCGGTGCTGACCAGCCCGTCCTCGATGTCCCACGTGTTCCGATCGGCGTAGAGGTCTCGCATCCGGGGGGGCTGGCGCCTCGGATGGTGGCCCGGGCTGGGCGCCGCCGGTTTCGGGGCCCCAGCGTTGTGTCGGGGCAACGACTCTCGGCGAGGCAACGCCTGGTTGTTGACCAGACGCAACGTGGGGCGACTGCTTGGCACGCGATTCGTCATGGAAGAGTGAGAGGGCGAGCGGCGTGCCGAAGGCGGGTCGCTCAGCGACCGATAGACTCCCGCCCCGCCGCTCACGCGCGGGTCAGTCCGGACGCGCCAGTCGCATGGAGGCCAGTTGCCCGAGAACGAGCCACAACCCGAGACCACAGCCAACGGCGACGCCCCGCCGACGCCCTTGCCCCCCACACGGGTTCTGGGGCGCCTCCGCATGACCATCGCCGCCGACGAGGCCGTGAGAAGGCTCCAAGCGCTCTCCAAGCGAGGCAAGCTGCCGGGCTTCCGCTCATCCGGCGCGACGCTCCCGGACGCGGCGTTCGACGTTGACCTCTTCGGGGCGCCGTTCGACCAGCGGCTCGTCGCGGTCGACGAGGGCGAGGGTCGCCTGCGCCTCGAGCGCCGCTGGAAGTGGCAGATGCCCGTGCTGTTCCTGCTCGTGCTCATCGTGAGCATCGAGCCCGGTGCCACGCTGCTGAAGTCGTTCCTGCCCCACTCTTGGGGCTGGCTCACCCAACACCTGCGGTGGTGGTACTACCCACTGACGATCCTGCAGTTCCCGCTCGTGTGGCGGATGGTTCCCAAGTCGCGCGCCGCGGCGATCGCGCACGCGGCGGAGACCATCGAGAAGCTCCGCCCCGTGCTCGATGCCGAGTTCACGCCCGCCGCCGCCGACAACGACGACGCCGACGGGCGAACCGACCCCTGATTACTCGACGTCCTTGCCCTCAACGACATCGGCGAGCGGCGGCGCCTCGTGCGGTTTGTCGCCGCCCTCCTTCAGCTTGCGGAAGTACCCGTGGTAGGCCTTCATCGCCTGGGCGCCGAAGATCCACATGATCGGGATGTTCGCGACCAGCATGACGCCCAGACCGAGCGTGGTCCACATGTCGAGTTCGGCGTCGGTGCCGATGATGGCCTTCTGCTGCCCGTCGATCTCAAAGATCGGCATCGCAAGCACGGTCGTCAGAAGAATCAGCGAGCAGTACACGAGCTTGTAGATCAGCACCGCGGGCTTGGCGGCCTTGTCGCCGAGCGACCCGAAGAAGTAGTAGATGCCCTGCTCGCCGTAGTACGACCAGGAGATCATTGTCGAGATCGCGAACATCCACGCGGCGATGGAGATCAGCCACATGCCCAGCCCGGGCGTGACGCGATCGAACGCGTAGGCGGTGAGCGAGGCGGCGGAGTATTCGCCGTACAGGCCGAGGTCCGGCGTGCCGTCCTCCTTCGTCCTCAGCGTGGGCACGCTCTCGGACTCGAGATTGCTCCACGCCACCTCCCACTCGTCGAACTCGGTGTTCTTCGAGACCTGGCCCGTGAGCTTGCGGAGGTCTCGCCCGGTGTTGGGATCCACGTCCGCCGCGAGCACGATGAAGATCGTCTCGCCGGAGCGCCAGCCGAAGTCGTCCTGGTTGGCCCGACGGATCGTACGGGCCTCCTCGGTCATCGGCGGCAGCGTCGGCGTCTCGATCGTCCAAGAGCCCTCGATCACATCGCCGTCGGCGTTGGTCGCCTGCACGACGCGCACGGAGCTCTGATCGAGGAAGGTCGCCTCGGCACCGCGGTTGTACGCGCCGCTCGACAGGATCACGAGCGCGGTCAAGGTGCAGACCACGATCGTGTCAATGAACGGCTCGAGCCCGG
>JBCAXI010000398.1:0-2818 GCA_038534175.1 Planctomycetota bacterium
GTGCTCGGCACCATCCAGCCGGTCGGCGAGATCGGCCGCGGTCTGCGCGAACAATCACCCGATGCCCTGTTCTTGGTCGACGCGGCGCAGACATTAGGGCACGTGCCCGTGGACGTCGTGTCGGATGAGATCGACCTGCTCGCGATCGCCGGGCACAAGGGCCTGCTTGGACCGACCGGCACCGGCGGGCTGTATGTGGGTCCTCGGGCGTACGGCAACGACGCCAGCACCTCCCGGCTCTTCTGCGATCGTCGCGGCGGCACAGGCGCCGTCGCGCCCGGACTCGAGATGCCCGAGACGCTTCCCGATGCGCTCGAGGCCGGCACCGGCAACGCCGTCGGACTCGCGGGCCTTGAGGCCGCGATGGACGTGGAATTGCCCGGACGCCACGAGTCCGAGGCCGAGCGCACGCGTTCGATCATCCAATCGCTCAACGAGATCCCCGGCGTCCGGACGTTCGGCCTTGGCGCCGACGCGAGGCGCATGCCCGTGGTCCTGTTCAACATCGAGGGCGCGCATCCACGAGAGGTCGCCGCCGAGCTGGACGAGCGGTGGGGCATCGGCGTGCGAGGCGGGACGCACTGCGCTCCGATGCTGCATGACAAGCTCGGGCTTGGCGATGCTGGCGGCGTGCGCGCGAGCCCGGGCTACCGCACCACGCCCGAAGAGATCGACCGATTCCTCGAAGCGGTGCGCACGCTCGCTGCGGCAGTCGTCGGCGCGAGCGGGTGACTCACGCGTCGAGCTCGGCGATGAACGCGCCGATCGTCTCGTCGAGCGCTTCGGGCTGGTCGTCCATGATGAAGTGACGGCTGTCCTCGACGAATCGAAGCGACACCCGCTCTGCAGGGGCGAGTTGCTCGGCCCACACGGCACGGATGGCGTCCGCGTTCGGTTCATCGTCCGGAAGCGCCGCCACCGCCAGCACCGGCACCCTCACCCCTTCCAGAGGGCCACGCAGGTCCGTCTTGAACATCTCAAGGGCGTATCGCTCGCTGACCGATCGCGGCGTTTTGAGGCTCGTCTCGAGCAGCGCCTCGCCGCGAGCGGAATCGCCCACCATCGCCATCCAAGACGATCGCTGCTGCGCGAGCCACGCGTCATTGCTCTGCGCTCGCAACGCGGGTGCCAGCACCCCCCTCACCAGTTCGAGTCGTTCCTCGGGCTCGAGGCGTCGATCGCCGATCGGCACCGCCGGCGGGGCGTCGATCGCCACGGCACCCGCGATCAAATCCGGGTGCTCGATCGCCAGTCGGTACGCGACCAGGCCGCCGAGCGAGTGCCCGACGACGATCGACCCGGCGAGTTGCTCGTCGCGGATGTACGCCGCGACATCACGCACGGCGCCATCCAACCACGGCGTGCCCTCGTCGGACCCAGGCTCCTGAGGCGCCGGGGCACCCGCGAACCCCGCGAGCGTGATCGCGTGCAGCGTGAATCGCTCGCTTTGTCGTTCGGCAAACGATCGCCAGACGCTCGAGTCGCATGCCAAGCCCGGCACAAGCACCATCGCCCGCTCGCCTGACCCAATCACCTCAACCGGTCCGAGCGTCGCGTGGGCCCGGGGCACATGGACCAACGCTAGGGCGAGCAGAATCATCCCGATGCCGCGGAGTTGTCGCACGATTGCCCCTTCATTCAGATTCGAATGCAAGTGTACGGACCGACCCCGCGGTCTCGAACGGTGCCGAGCGCGCCGGGTGGTTAACCCGTGCTCTGCATCGCCGAGGCGATTCCGTTCAGGCTCGCCAGCAGGGCCGGCTCGAGGGATGGATCGTCGACGCCCTCGCGCGAGCGACGCATCAGCTCGATCTGGCAGAGGTTTAGCACATCGCTGTCGGGATTGCGGGCGTCGATGAGGTCGCGGATGACAGGCCGTCCGTCCAGCAGCCTGGTCTGCCCGGTAATGTCGAGAATGACGGATCGCGTGCGCTCGAACTCCTCGCGCACGGCGCGCAGCGTGGGATGGTCCGGCTCAAAGCCCGCCGCGGACGCGTACCGCTCGGTGATCTCCAAACGAGCGCGGGCCAGCTCTTGCTCGGCGTTTCGTAGCACCGTTCGGAAGAACGCCCATTCGTCGGCCCACGCTCGGAACCGGTCCATCGCGTCGCGATCTGCTTCCACGCACGCGGCGATGCCCGTGCCCACGCCGAACCAGCCCGGCGTCGTCGCGCGGATCTGAGTCCACGCGAAGCCCCAAGGAATCGCGCGGAGTCGCGAGAAGTCCGCCACGCCCGGCGAGCGCATCACGGGTCTCGACGCGAGCGGTAGCCGGCTGATGTGGGCGATCGGTGTGGTCGTCATGTACCACGACCAGAATGACTCGTGCTCGATGAGCTCGCGATAGGCCGACATCGAGCGCTCCGACATCACCTCCATGAGCGCGTCAGCGCCCTCGGGGCGACCGCCCGCGTCGGCGGCGCCGCCGTGGGTCGCGAGCATCATCGCGTTGATGATCTGCTCAAGATGGCGGTGCGCGATCGCGGGCAACGCGTACCGGAATGAGATGATCTCGCCCTGCTCGGTGAACCGAATGCGCCCGTTGCGGCTGGCTTCCGGCGCGGCAAGGATCGCCTCGTTCGCCCGGCCGCCGCCGCGCCCGACCGCGCCCCCGCGACCATGAAACAACCGCGGGGCCACGCCCGCGCGATGGCACGACTCGCAGATCTCCACCTGTGATCGGTGCAGCAGCCAGTTCGCGACCCAGTAGCCGCCGTCTTTGTTCGAGTCCGAGTACCCCAGCATCACCTCTTGCAGATCGCCCCGGCGACGAAGGTGCTCGCGGTACACGGGATCGGCGAACAGACGATCCAGCAGA
>JBCAXI010000399.1:0-2817 GCA_038534175.1 Planctomycetota bacterium
CGGTGGATGTGCTGGTGGGTCTGGTGGGCAGCACATCCACCGCGCCCTGCGCATCGCCCATCCGCTTGCGCGCACGGGCCTCGATCACCCGCCACGCGACCGCGTCGGGCTGCACGGCCCGCGCCTTGTCCACGTAGCCCAGCGCGATCTCGGCCTTGTTCTCTCGCAACGCCACCTCTGCGAGCTGGCCCCACGCGATCGCGTGCCCGGGATCCAGCACGCCCGCCCGCAGCAGCGACGCCTTGCCGGCCTCGGTCTCGCCCAGGGCGACCTGCACCGATCCGAGCCGCATGGCGTACTCCGCGTGCGTCGGCTCGCTCGCCTGCGCCGCGGCGAAGTGCTCGTGCGCTCGCTCCAGGTTGTTCATCTGATGGGCCAACGCGCCGGCCGTGAACTCGATCGCTGGTGTCCGAGGTCCGATCGCCAGCGCGGCCTCGAATTGCTCGTACGCCAACTCCGGCGCCCCGGCGCTGACCAGCAGGTCGCCGTACGCCAGTCGCAGCGGCTGGTCGCCCGCGAACTGCTTGACCGCCTCGGCAAGCACCGCCCGCGCCCGGTCGGTCTCGTCCTGTTGCACCAGCGTCTGCACCGTCGCGAGCACCGCCTCGGCGGCCTCGGCGGGCGCCGCCTCTGCCTCGCCGGCCGCTTGGGTCGCCGACGCCGGCGGCGGGCGGTTGCCTACGAGCACCCAGATCAGCAAGCCGATCCCCACCAGCACACCCACGCCCGCGAGCGCGTCAAGCGGACGGACGCCGCCCCACCGGTTCCTCCCCCACCCGTACCCGCTCGGCCGACGCTGAGATTGCATGCCCGTTTCCATGGGTGTCCCTCCCGTTCGTCCCAGAACCGAAGACACGATCGGCCGTCCCTACACTCGGCTTCAATGCCTGCCGAGACCCAAGCAGAACTCCCCAAACAGTACCGCCCCAGCGAGCACGAGGACCGCATCCGCGCCCGCTGGGAGGCCACCGACGCCTTCCACCCGGACCCCGCGCGGGTCCTCTCGGGCGAGGCCAAGCCGTACTGCATCCTTATACCCCCGCCCAACGTGACGGCGCCCCTCCACCTCGGGCACGCCCTCAACAACAGCCTTCAGGACATCCTGATCCGCGCGCACCGCATGAAGGGCTTCGAGACGCTGTGGATGCCCGGCACCGACCACGCCGGCATCGCCACGCAGACCGTGGTCGAGAAGCGCGTGCTCGCCGAGGAGGGCAAGCGACGCACCGACTTCGAGCGCGACGCGTTCGTCCAGAAGATCCAGGCCTTCAAGGACGAGTACGAGGCCCGCATTACCGAGCAGCTCAAGCTGATCGGCTGCTCGTGCGACTGGGACCGCCAGCGGTTCACCATGGACGATGTGTGCGCGCGGGCCGTGCGCGAGGCGTTCTTCCAACTATTCAAAGATGGATTGATCTACCGCGGCAAGCGCCTCGTCAACTGGGACCCCGTCACACTCACCGCCCTCGCCGACGACGAGGTCGAGATGAAAGAGATCGCGGGCAAGTTCTACTACCTCCGCTACCCACTCGTGCACGCGCCCACGAACCCCGACGACCCCTTCGACACCCAGCCCGTCACGTGGTCCGAGCTCGCGGCCAAGGGGTACCCCGGCGCGAACCAAAAGCCCGACGAGGAGCCCGCGTGGATCACCATCGCGACCACGCGCCCCGAGACCTACCTCGGCGACACAGGGATCGCCGTGAACCCGCACGACCCGCGCGCGAAGCCGCTGCGCGATCTACGCGTCCAACTCCCCATCGTCGGGCGCGTGATCCCGATCATCGAGGACGACTACGTCGTCATGGCCGACCCCGAAGGCGACGACCCCAAGGCCAAATACGCGACGGGCTTCCTGAAAGTCACACCGGCCCACGATCCAAACGACTGGCTCATCGGCCAGCGTCACGACCTGCCCGTGATCAACATCATGGCGCCCGACGCGTCGATCTCTGACACGCACGGCTGGGAGGACGTCGGTGACGCGCATCTGTTCGTCGGCCTGAGCCGCGAGGACGCGCGCGAGCGCGTCATGCAGGAGTTCGCCGCCCGCACCGTCGGCGCCGGCTCGGGCGAGAGCCTCTTGGAGGAGGTCCGCGACTACGCGCACAGCGTCGGGCACTCCTACCGCTCGCACGTGCCGATCGAGCCGTACCTGTCGGACCAGTGGTACTGCAAGGTCACCGACAACCGCCTCCGCGGCGAGGCCCAGCGCGCCCTCCCCATCGAACAACGCTCCGAATCGTCCCTCGACTACGACAACCGCGAGGACAAGGGCCCCGGCGCCCCGTGGCCGCCGTCGGAATCCAACCCGCACGACGGCGCCACCCGCTTCTTCCCCGCCCGCTACGCCAAGACCTACGAGGCGTGGCACGACAACCTGCGCGACTGGTGCATCAGCCGCCAGCTCTGGTGGGGACATCAGATCCCAATCTGGTCGAAGAAGTTCGGCACGTGGCGCGAGTTCATTGGCGAGGAGAACACGCCGCAGGACGAGCTCGTGCACACCATGCTCAACCTGCGCGACGCCGGCGACGCGCTGACCTACCAGCTCGTCTCAGAACTCGACCCGGCAACACCGCTCGAGAAGCCCGAGGACATCCAGGGTGCCGACGACCTCGTCTGCGTCGTGTGCGTGAAGACCCCGACGGTCGACTACAAGGGCGAGGCCATCGAGCTCGAGTCGTGGCTCGAGTCGCACGGCTTCGTGCGCGATACCGACGTGCTCGATACGTGGTTCTCGTCCGCGCTCTGGCCCATGAACACGATGGGCTGGCCCGAGCCCGACCAGAACGAAGAGACGCGCGACCTACTCGA
>JBCAXI010000400.1:0-2802 GCA_038534175.1 Planctomycetota bacterium
CGCGATCCACGCCGCGCCCCAGTGGTATCCCTTGTGGCAAGGTTGGGATTGGCGTGAAGGCATGGCCCCCGAGCGTACGATGTCGCGTCGGGCGCCGCCTCACAGGGCCGCGCATCGGAGGACGCCCCAACGGGCTCGATCGGGCAGACGCGATCGAGCGGGGACGATCCAGGAGGACGGCCTTTGGACATCAGCGTCCGAGTGCCGGTCGGGCCCGAGCGCGTGGGCGTGCTGGGACTCGCCGAGCGGAACCTCAAAATGCTGCGCGAGATCCTGGGCGTGCACGTCGCCGCTCGCGATGACCGCGTGCGCATCCAGGGCGAGCGCGACGCAGTGACCATCGCGCAGAACGTGCTCGAGCGGCTGGGGCAGACCCGCACGAGCGAGGAGCTTCCGCGAGAGCGCGTGCTCGCGCTGATCACCGAGGAGGCGGACCGGCGCCGATCGGGGCTGGCGAATCTGCCGGGCCGCGGCGGGCTGCCTGGCGGCGCCCCTGGGCCGATCGGCTGGATGGGCGAACTCGATGTGTACGCCTCGGCGCAGCCGGTGCGTCCGGTCACCGAGGGACAGCGTGTGTACCTCGAGGCGATCCGCACGCACGACCTGGTCTTTGGCATCGGGCCGGCGGGCACGGGCAAGACGTACCTCGCGGTCGCCGCGGCGGTGCACCTGCTCAAGATCGAGCGCGTCAAGAAGCTCGTGCTCGTGCGTCCGGCGGTGGAGGCGGGCGAGCGGCTCGGCTTCCTGCCGGGCGATCTCGAGGCGAAGGTGAATCCGTATCTGCGGCCACTGTTCGACGCGTTGCACGACATGCTCGACTTTCCCACGATCCGCCGATTCATGGAGAACGACGTGGTGGAAGTCGCGCCGCTGGCGTACATGCGCGGGCGCACGCTCAACCACGCGGTGGTCATCCTCGACGAGGCGCAGAACACGACACGCGGGCAGATGAAGATGTTCCTGACGCGCATGGGCCACGGGTCGAAGGTGATCGTGACGGGCGACGTATCGCAGATCGACCTGGACGACGCGAGCGAGAGCGGGCTGGTGGACGCCGCGAGGCGTTTGCGCCGCGCGCCGGGCGTGCGCTTCGTCGGCCTCGACGGGCAGGACGTGGTGCGCCACGAGCTGGTGCAGCACGTCATCGAGGCCTACGGCAAGGACGAGCGCGATCGCCGACACGCCGAGTCGCTGGGCGACCTGCTCGACACCCCTACTCCCACTCCCGATCCCGACACGCGTGACGGGAGCACCGGCTGATGGCCAAGGACTCTGGCAAAGGCGGGCGCGGGAAGCGCGGCGGGCGCGCACGCCGCAGCGTGGTCACGATTCGCCGACAGCCGCTGCGGGCTCGCATCGGCGAGTGGGCGCACTCCCCGCCCGTCGGCTGGGGCGTGCTGATCGGGCTGGCGTTCGTGCTGGCGTGCACGGCGCTGGTCGTCTGGACGCGGGCCCAGCCGGTGGTCGCGATCAGTCGCATCATGGACCACACGCGCACGGTGCGGTTCCCATTTGAGACCGAGGACCTCGCCGCGACGGAGGGCGCCCGAGAGATCGAGCGCAACGAGGCGCCGCGGGTGTACGTCGCGAATCTCGACGTGCTGCAGCAGCTCGAGGACGACCTGGTCAATCTCCCTCGCACGCTCTCGGGCGTGGAGACGCTCGACAGCGTCGATCCGGACATCCGCGCGGCGTTCCGGCTGACCGAGGACGGGCTCGCAGCCGTGCGCGACGAGGCGATCGACAGCGAGCCCTCGCCCGAGTGGCGCGAGTCGGTGAGCAAGCTCGTGCAGCGCCTGCGCTCGCGCCCAATCCTCGACGAGCAGACCTGGCAGCGAGCCACGCAAGAAGGCGGGCACGAGTTCATCGAGCTGCGCTTCGGCGACGGCGACCTGGCCGGCCCGACGCGCCGCGTGCGTCGCGGCAACGAGATCAACGCGGGCAACCCCGAGCAGCTCGACGAGGTGGCGCGGCAGCTGGCCCGCCTGGCGGACTTCGCCGGTCCGGCTCGCGCGGTGGTGGTGGCGCGGCTCATCGAGCGCCCCGAGCCGACCTTTCGGTTCGACTCGGTCGAGACCGCCGAGCTGCAGAACCAGGCCGCCGCGGCGATCGAGACGCGGATGCGCGAGGCGCCGCAGGGCACTGTGATCTTCGCCAGAGGTGACACGCTCACGCCGGCGCAGTTCGAGACATACAGCGCCGAGCTCGACGCGTATCGGCTGCAGGCCGGCCCGCTGCGCGTGTGGCTGCGTCGGCTGGGGCTGCTGGGCGCGGTGTTCTCGGTGACGATCGCGGTCGGCGCGTACGCCGCGCTGTTTGTGCCGCGCATCCGGCGCAGCCCGGGGCGGATGGGCGGGCTGGCGGCGGTGCTCGGGCTCGGGCTGCTCATCGCGTGCATCGGCTCGGTCGCGAGCCCGGCGTGGATGGCGTTCACCATCACCGCGCCGACGATCCTCGCGACCGCGGTGCTGGCCCTCGCGTACGACCGACGCGCGGCGCTCGTGTTCGGCGGCGTGCTCGCGGTGCTCATCGCCCTGGCCCTCGAACGCACCGCCGGGCAGCTCGCGCTGCTGCTCTTCGGCGTGGGCGTCGCGGCGTGGCGGCTCGACGACCTGCGCACACGCACCGCGGTGGTGGGCGCGGGTGGATGGATCGGCCTCGCGCTCGCGTTGGGCGTGATCGGTGTGGGCGCGATCGAGCGGCCGCTGGCGGCGAACGTGTGGGTCGAGGTCGGGCTCGACTCGGCGATGGCGGGCTTCGCGGGCGTGCTGACCGGCGTGACCGTGCTCGCGGCGTTGCCTT
>JBCAXI010000401.1:0-2795 GCA_038534175.1 Planctomycetota bacterium
TCGGCCTCGAGCGTCGCGGCGAGCAGGGCATCCGCCTCCTCGGCCCGGTCAAGTTCTACAAGCAGCCGCGTGAACGCCGACAGCAGCGCCGGGTCGTTCGGCGCCTCATCGAGTCGGGCGCGCAGCCATCGCTCGGCGCGGGCGGCGGTCTGCCCATCGTCCAGCTCGGAGAGCCGCAGCCAGACGCGGAGCAGCGCGTCAAACGCCTCGGGAGTGCGCACGCCCGAGCCGATGAGCTCGAGCAACGACGGCTCGGCGCGAGCGAGCTGGCCCCGCGCGATCAGCTCGTTCGCCGCGAGCAGCCGAAGCCGAGGGTTTGATGGATCGACCTGCCTTAGGCGACGAACGGTAGCGCGCAGCGCGTCCCGATCGGCCAGCGGGCCTTGGGGCATGTGCAGCTGCAGCAGTCGCTCGTAAGGCCTCGGATCGGCGGGGTCGGCGATGCTCGACTGCTGCAGCCAACGCTCCGCGTCAGCGATACGACCCGCGCCCAGTGCCAGCTCGGCGCCGAGCAGCAACGCCGACAGCCGCTCCGGTCCGGCGCCGGCCTCGTTGAGCATTGGCGCGATCGTCTCGAGCGCCTCGGGAAATCGCTGCGCCGCATGCTGGGCCCGTGCCTTGGCCAGTCGCCACGTCTCGTCACGATCCGGGTCGATCGAATCGATCACCCGCGACACACGTGGCCAGTCGCGCCGCGCGACCGCGGCTCGCACCGCAAGAAGGTGCAGCACGGGCGTGTCGAGCGCTCCCTCGGTGAGCTCGGCCGCCAGATCGGCATCACCAAACTCCAACGCGATGGCCGCCGCGAGTGATCGGTTGTTCGTTGCGCGCACCGCGTCGAGCACCTCGCGCGCCTCGATATCCATCGACGAGAGCATCCGCGCCGCTTCGACGACCAGCGACGCATCGATCAGCGAGAGCGTTGTGAGACGCTCGACAGCGTCAGCCGCACCGGCGCTCTCTGACAAGAAGGCTCTGACCGACGCCAGATCGTGCGGGTGCTCGCCGATCCAATCGAGCAGCCGCGTTGCGGCGTCGGCGGGCAACTCCATCGCCGCGATGCAGCGCACGAGTCCCCCCTCGATCGACAGACTCAGCGGTTCCTCAAGGGCGTCGCGAATGCCGAACAGGCCCTGACGGATCGGCTCGGCGAGTGATCGCCCGTCGCGCGTCGCGAGTCGCCGGAGCGTCGCGACGCGTCGGTCGCCGATGCGCCCGTCCTCTCGAATGACGGATTCGAGCAGCGCGAGCGCGGCGGCGGCGTGGCGACCACCGCGAGACGCGGCGTACAGCCGACGAAGATCCACGCCGGTCGGATCGAGCAGCGGCTCTCGAAGGGCGGCCTCGTACGCCTCGATCGCGGCGTCGTGCGCGCCCAGGCGCATCGCGGCGTCGCCAATGCTCGTCCAGAGCTCGCCCGCACGCCGAGTGACCTCGGTGACCTGCGCGGCCACACCGGGATCGAGCCGAACCAATTCGGCCATGTCGATGCGGCGCCACGTCTCGAGCGCTCGTCGGTTCGCCTCGAGCGGCGCCCGCACGTAGCCCGCTTCGCTCAGCGTCTCGCCGAGTCCGGCCAGTGCGAGCATCTCCACCGCGGCGCGAATGGTCGCGGGCTCCTCGGGCGCTCGCTCGAGCGCGCGGGCGAACAACCCCGCGGCTTCAAGCGGATCACCTCGCAGCGCCGTTGCCCGAGCGACGACGAGCAACGCCTCGGTGCTGCTCGACCCAAGATCGATCGCCAGCGCGTACGCACGAATCGCGCGGGCCGGCTCGCGAGACCGCAGGCGCTCGCGGCCCAGATCGAGCCAGATGTCCGCGTTTGTTTCGTCGATCGCCGCGGCCCGCCGGAGCGCGTCGATCGCGCCCGTGCGATCGCCCGAGTCCGAGCGTTCACGCGCGATCTGGCGCAGCTCGGCGACCCGGGCGCGATCCTCGTTGTCGAGCCCTGCGCGCGCCGGGGGCGCCGTGGTCCGTGGACGCTCGGCCAGCACCTCGTCGAGCGAACGATTCGCGACGGAAGTAGAAGGGTCGTTCTCGGCGAGCGGCCTGAGCGAGGAGGCGTCGAGCCCAGGTGGAACCGGCACCGACCAATCCGGGCCCGCGGGTGATTCGGCCAGGGCCAAGGCCCGAAGCGCCGAGAGGGGATCGGGGGACTGCTCTTCGGCGTGCTCGGCTTGGATCGTGATGGCGCTGGCCGGCGCGCTCGTCAAAAGCGAGAGGGCCACACCCAATGAGGCCACGCACTCAAAGAGGTGCGGGAGAGGCCTCATGATCGCTTCCGCGTGCCCGTGGTCTTGCCGGCCTTCTTGGTCGGGCGCGCGGGGCGCTTCGTCGTGGTCGCCTTGCTGGCCGATTTGGCGTTCTTGCTGGCTTTCGCGGGCTTCGAGGCCTTCGAGCCTTTGGAGGATGCGCTCTTGGTCGGAGCGCTCTTGGTAGCGGGCACCTTCGCGGCGGTCGTCTTGGAAGGCGCGGCCTTCGAAGAGGCGGACTTTGACGCGGGTGTCTTGCCCGCGGCTGGCTTGGCGACCGGCGGTGGTGGGGTCGTGTGAACGTCCTCGGCTCGTGAGAACGCGAGCGCGCCCGCGTCGCGTTTGCGCGGCGAGGCGCCCTCGCTCTCGCGCCAGGCCTCGAGCAGCAGGAACGGCTCGCGCCCCTCGGCCGCGCGGATCTTGCGTTCGAGCCAGCTCACGGCTCCATCGAGGCCAGCCTGCTCGTCCACGAGGCCGTGCTTGACCATGAGCGCGTGCAGGCGATCGTCCACGGGCGCCGCGTGTCCCTCGAGCTCGATCAGC
>JBCAXI010000402.1:0-2795 GCA_038534175.1 Planctomycetota bacterium
CGTGCGAGGATGGCCGAGACACGCACGCGAGGTGGGCGGGTCGCGGCCTACGGCGCGGCGGCGAAGGGTGCCATCATGCTCAACTGGTGCGGGCTGAAACAAGACGACGTCGAGTACGTGGTCGATCGTAATCCCCATAAACACGGCCATTGGATGCCAGGCACGTCGATCCCGATTCGCGGCGAGGCCGCGCTGCGCGAGTCGCCGCCGGATTTGCTGCTGCTGCTCGCCTGGAACTACGCCCGTGAGATTGCTCGCGAGCAGCACGCGTACCTTGAGGTTGGCGGGCGGTTCTTGATGCCGTGTCCGGAGCCGCGGGTCGTCAGCCGGCAGGAGCTCGAACGGTGGCGCGCTTAGGTGTCTGATGTGCGCCGCAAGAGGCGGAACTTGCCCTCGGGCGAGACCTCGATCCTGTGGGTCTCATCCATGCCGCGGCGGACGAGGGCGGCCTCAACGGCGAGCCGCGAGTGCTCGCGCTGCTCGTCTTGGTGACCCAGCGAGATGTTCCCGGGACGGGCTCGATAGCGGTACAGCGGCTTGCGCACGCGACGCACGTCGGTTGCGCGCTCTGAGATCTTCAGGCACAGGTCGTAGTCACGCGCGTACGAGACCGAGTCGTCGAGCCCGCCGACGGCGTCGTAGATCCGCCGCGAGTACACGCGGAAGTGGAACGAGACAAAGTCCACCAGCATCTGGTGCGCCGAGTACGGCAGTGCGCACCGGGCCCCGATACCGAGCACCTTGCTCTCCTCGTCCATGATCACGTGGTCGCTGAACACCATGTCAACGTGCGGGTTGTGGTCGAAGATGCGCGCCAGATCGGCGACGGCGGTCGGCTCGAGCGCATCGTCGGCGTCGAGCCATCCGATGAGTGGGGCCTTGGCTTGCTCGTGCGCACGAATCAGTGCGCCGGGGCGCCCGAGTCGCCCGGGTGTGTGCAAGCGGATTCGTGCATCGCGCTGCGCGTACTCGCGAGCGATGTCGGGCGAGGCGTCGGTCGAGCCGTCGTCGACCAGCACCAGCTCCCAGTCTTCGCGGGTTTGTGCGAGTGCGCTGTCGAGCGCTTCGCGCAGGTACGCCTCGGTGTTATGCATGGTGGTGATCAACGACAGGCGTGGCGCGTCGCTCACGGCGCCGACCGGCGAATCGCGCGGATCGCCATGAACATCGGGATCTCGGCTCGCGCTCGGTTCTCTTCCTCGGCGCGCGGGCCCGGCTGGCTCGTGCGCGAGCTGGACCACTCCTCGATCGCGTCGACCCAGAAGCCAGACTCGGCCAGCTCCCGCACGTAGTCGCCCACGGGGCGGTGGAATGTCCACGTGTGCACGGGCTGGGCCCCGCCCGAGACCGCGCCCGGGTTCATCGTGATCGCGATCTGGCGCGGCGTGAGGTATGACTCCACCTCTCGCACCTGGCGAAGCTCGGGCCGATCGCGCCACGCCCACGCCGTCGCCTTTGGCGCCCGGAACGCCGGGTGGATGATGACCGAGACCAAGGGGGCCCCGGGTCGAAGCAGGGCCGCGGCGGATCGCATCGCGGCGCCCAGCGGATCGATGTTCATCCACGCCATCACGCACGCCGCGGCGTCGAACGAGCCCGCCTTGAGCCCAAGCGAGCCAAGCTTTCTCGCATCGGCGACGTGGTACTCGATCGCGCTCGGTGAACGTCGACGGGCGGCGTCGATGAGTTGCGGGCCGGCGTCGACGCCGACCACGCGGGCCCCTTGCTCGTGCAGGCGGCGCGCGAGCACGCCCTGCCCGCAGGCGATGTCGAGCACGGCTCGATGGGTCAAGTCGCCGAGCATGCGCTCCGTGCCGGGCAGGATGACCTGCTCGTACAGGTCGCCGCCGCGATCCTCGGTGAGCTCGTCGTACCAGCGAGCGACGTGGTCCCACCCTCGATCAACCTCCGGCTCGACGGTGGCTGGAGCCGGCGTGGACGTGGATGGGGTCACGTGGCTCGGGGTTTCCGGTGTCTCTTGCGGGGTTGCTTGAGGAGTCGCTTGTGTGTCACCGGTCGGCTGGATCGTGGTCTTCGCGGTGTCGTCCTCCGGCGCCGCGGGAGGATCGGGTGCTGGTTGTGTCTCGGTCGAAGTTGTGGGCGTTGACGGTGTCGCCGTAGGTGGGGGGGGCTCTGGCGTTGTGGTGTTTGCCAACTCCGAGATACTGAGCGTCTCCGGCTCGGGCGCGGCGGGCGGGGGAGGGGCGGTTGGCACGGGTAGCGACGATGGCTTCGCCGTTGGCTCGGAAACGGGCGGCCCGGCGCTTGGCCGCGCTGCGGTCGCCGGCGTGGGCGAGCTTGCCCTGGGCAAGCGGTGCTCGCTCACGAGACGCAGCATGGCCTCGGGCGGATCGAGCTGGAAACGCATTGGGGCGCCGTCGGCGGGGTGTTGGAACACGATCTCCGAGCCGTGCAGCGCGAGCTTGGGCCCTCTGTCGGCGCCGCGCGGCGGGGGGCGTCGGCGACGAGTCGTCTGCTCGCCCGGGTCGCCCGCGATCGGAGCCCCGATCGCGCGGAGGTGGGCGAGGTACTGGCGTCGGCGCGGGGCGTCGCACCGCAGCCGCAGAACCGATCGCTCGCCGTCGGTCCGAACGACCTGGTAGCGCGTGACGGCGTCTCGGGAGCGATTGAGTTCGGCGCGCGTCGGGTTGGTGTCGGCGATCGCGACCACGCGTCCATCGGCATGCTCGAGGATCTTGCGATTGATCGTGGCGGTGGCGCCCGGCTCGCCCGGCATGCCATTCACGACGGCGGTCATGGTGCGCCGGAGCTTGCCGGAGTGGGCCTGCTCGCGG